>JAFAQW010000193.1 GCA_019245995.1 Vulcanimicrobiota bacterium
ACGAATCGTGCACGAGCAGATGCGGCCGCCACTCCCCATAGTTCCACGACGAGCCGTGGCGCAAATTCACGAGCGTCTGCAGGTAAGTTCCGAGATCGGCTCCGTACCGCAGCGCGTACAGTTTGTTGAGATCCAGCGCAATATAAACGACCGCGAAGATCGCGACCGCGATATAGGTAGAGCGCAGTGACCACGGCGGACGTCCTGAGGTGATGCCGCGGAGGCTCGTGACGGCGAGCGGAGCCATGGACGGCGGGAGCGAGCCGCACGGCAGTAGGAGCGCCCCATGGATGGGGCGCGACGAACGTCTCCGCGGCATCGCTTCGGGACGTCTGCCGTGGCTACTGGGTTCAACTTATATCGCGGTCGCGATCTTCGCGGTCGTTTATATTGCACTGGATCTCAATAAACTCTACGCGCTACGGTACGGCGCCGATCTCGGAACGCATCTGCAGACGCTCGTGAACCTGCGCCACGGCTCCTCGTGGAACTACGGGGAATGGCGGCCGCATCTTCTCGTGCACGATTCGTGGCTGCTCGTCGCGCTCGTGCCTTTGGTCGCGGTCTTTCCGAGTGCGGAGACGCTGATCGTGGTGCAGGTGGTTGCCGTCGCCGCCGCCGCGATTCCGCTCGCGATGCTCGGGTGGGAGCTCGGACTGGCGCCGCTGGCGGCCAACGCGGTCGCGATTGCGTATCTGCTGACGCCATCGGCGCAGGGCCTGAGCTACGATAACTTTTCGGAGAACGTGTTCGTGCCGCTGCTCGTGGCGCTGGGCGCACTCGCGGTGCGGCGGCGCAAGTTTTGGCCGGCGTTGATCTTCGCGCAACTGCTTCTGGGCGTCAAAGAAGATCAGATGCTCTTCGTGGCATGGTTCGGCATCGCGTGCGCCGTGTGGTGGGACCGGCGAACCGGCGCGGCCCTGGTTGCGCTCGCCGTTTGCAACGGCGTCGGATTTTGGATCGTGGAACGGGCCGCCGGTGCTGCGCCGAACGTTCCGCACTACGGCTTAAGCGTCGCGGATCCCAGCGGCAAGCTGACGATGGTGTTGCTCTTGCTCGCGCCGTTCGCGTTCGCTCCGCTGGCGGTGCGTTGGTGGCTGCTTCTCGGGATTCCGCTGCTGGCTGAGATCGTCTTCATGCGTCCCTGGAACTACGAGCCCAGCCGCGTCGGCTCGCACTATACGGCGAGCCTGCTCGTAGCGGCGGCGATCGCGGCGCTCTTCGGATCGCGCTCGTATCCGAGCCTCGCGCGGGTGATGCCGGTCGCCGCGCTCATCGTCATGGTCTTTATATTCAACGACACTGTCGTGCGCCCCGGACGATGGCCGTACGTCGTCGACTGGAACGCGTACGCGCGAGCCGTCCGCATTCGCGAGAGTGGACGACCACTAGAGCTGCAGCGCCGCGATGAGGGTACCTGGGCGGTCGCGGCGGCGAATAGCAACCTGCGCCTGGATCCGCGTCCGGATCCGCTTTCTCGCCCGTGCCCCGCCTACAATACCGACGCTGCGGCATTTTTCCAGGGTCTCGCCGGCCGCGCTGCGCCCGCGCTCTGCGGCGGAGTTCCCGTCGGGCGATGAGCGGGCAGCTTGAGGTGGACGCGATGCGCGAAGATCGCGGGCGCTTCGCGCGACAGAGCGGCAGAAACGTTCTCGTCTACTGGCCGCACGGCTTCGGCGATTGGGTGCACTTCGGGGGTATCGCGCCGCTATTGGAGCCGTCGAATCGGTACGCGATCACGCGCTTCGGCGACGACTACGTCAGCGTGCTCGACGGCTGTCACGCTGTTACGCCGCTGTATAGCGGGCAGCGTTCACCGGGCGACGGCGCCGCGCTCGGAGCTCCGCATTTTGGATTGCGCCTGCGAGACTGCAACGGCCGGCGCCGCAGGATCGCGGTGCCGGAGCCGCTGTGCGACGCCGTCGAAGGCTTTGCGCCGGAGGTCTTGCTCTGGACCGACTATCCGGAAACGGAGGGACGCACCGCATTCCCGTTCCATACCAAGGCGCGCAATCTCGTGCGCCTCTTGGCCGCGCCCGATCGGTTGAAAACGGCGCCGCTCCTCGAGCC
>JAFAQW010000195.1 GCA_019245995.1 Vulcanimicrobiota bacterium
ATCGCCAAAAGCTTCAGACCAAAGTTATTGCGGACGGCCTCCATTTACGATGCGCGCGGCTGCCCTTCTCGACGTTGCGCCCGCAGGCGGAGGCGGAGATGAGCGATGAAGTCATTCCGGCGGCGCGGCTGACGCGGAGGCCGGGTAACGGCCAATAGCATCTTGCGCAAACGCTCTTCATCTTCTATCGGACGCGACAGCCGGCCGTTGCGCGCGATGCTGACGTTCCCGGTCTGTTCCGAGATGACGATCACGACGGCATCGGTTTGCTCGCTGAGCCCCAGCGCGGCGCGATGGCGGGTCCCTATGCGGCTGTTTCCCGGCAGTTGCTCGGCTAGCGGCAATACGCAGCCCGCCGCCTCAACGTGTCCTTCGCGAACGATGGCGGCACCGTCGTGAAGCGGCGAAGAGCGCATGAAGATCATTAACAACAGTTCCTCGGAGAGATCTGCGTGCAGGATCGTTCCGCTCTCGCAGTATTCCTTGAGCGCGCTCTGCTGCTCGATCACGATCAGCGCGCCTCTTCGAACGCGCGAGAGCAGGTACGCTGCACGCGCGAGGACGGCGACGACTCGATCCTCCGTCCGCGCCCACCGCGGTTTGGCAACGTCGCTGCGCATTTGAAAGATTCCGCCGCGGCCGATTTGTTCGAGCGCCCGGCGGAGTTCCGGCTGAAAGACGATGGGAATAGTGACCGCCGCACCGACGACGATCAAGCGCAGCAGCGTTCCGAGCAGATACAGATGAAAGAGATTCGCGATGCCGAGCAGCGCCACCAGGACCAGGATGCCGGTCAGAATCTGCACCGCGCGCGTGCCGCGGATCAGTAAGAGGGCGTAGTAGATCAAGATGCTGGTCGCAATGATGTCCACGACGTCCGAGATGCCGACGTATCCGAAGAACGCGTTACCCATCGTCGAGTAGTAGGTCCAGCACGCGTTGTGGCTGTATTTCGGGTGCGCCGAGGCCCTCCGCCGCGACGCGGGTGGACACGTGGGGCGGGAGCGGATTCAGCAGCTCCGTTTGCCGGCCGCTAGCGAAACGGCGAAGTTCCACATCGATCAATCCCAGGATCACGCTGCTCGGTGCGGCGTCGAGGTTCCATTCCAGCAGCAAGGCGTCTCCGCATTTTCGGCAGTCCAGCACGGCGGCGGGCCGCCCGTCGCCGCCCAGCGATTCCTGCAGGTATGGCAAGGCTTGCGCGACGGTCGGGGAAACTGCCAAAGCGATGATCGGCGTTTCGTACAGTGCGCCTGGCGCCGCCGCGAGTTCTTCGCGTGGGGCATCGGTGATTTCCAATAACGCATAGGAGCGCCGGATTCGCGAGTGAATCCGCCAGACCGACGTGCCTCCGTGCCTCCGGGCGATGGCGTCGATAGCTGCGCGCCGCCGGTCGTCGGGGACTTCGTCTACGCGCAAGGTGAGATGGATCACGCTCTGCTCATCGTTAGGCGTTCGCACGAACCAATCTTGCGTGTGACTCGTTCGCAACGCGCGCTGGTCGTATCCATCGGAAAGAACGTGGCGTGGATTCGCATCGACGGCGAGCAGGAGCCCCGCGTCGCGCAACTTCGTCGAATGCGCGGCAAGCGCTCGATGCCCGTTCCCGGTGACGTTGCCCACGTGGTGGTCCTCGAAGACGGACGGACCCTCGTAGAACGCGTCGAACCGCGGCGCTCGACGTTAGAGCGCCGTACCGTCGCGGGCCGGACTAAGACGATGGCAGCCAACGTTGACCTTCTCGTTATCGTTACCGCGCTCGCCAATCCGTCGCCGCGCCTTCCCACGCTCGACCAGCTCCTCGCGTTCAGCGAGCTGGAGGAAATCGGAGCCGCGGTCGTGTTTACGAAGCCGGACTTAGCCGATCCGGAGCAAGCCCGCGCGCTGCTCGCGCTCTATGCGGCGCTTGGCTACGCCGCGCTGTGCGTGAACGCCAAAGCGGGGAAGAACGTGGACGCGCTGCGCGCTCTCATTCAGGGGCATCATGCGATGCTGGTGGGCAACTCCGGCGTCGGCAAGAGCACGATCTTTCGCGCCCTCGGTGGCGACGCGAGCGTCGGCAACGTCTCGCGCCACGGGCTCGGCCGTCAAACGACCACCGCTGGGCGTCTCTACCGCTTTGCGGCCGGTTTTCTCATCGATAGCCCCGGCATCGCAGAGTTTGGCTTAGGGAACATTCAACCGTCAGAGCTCGCGGCCGCGTTCCGCGAGATACGAGAGACCGCGTCGGGGTGCCGCTTTAGCGATTGCACCCACCTACGAGAGCCCGGCTGCGCCGTGCGAGCGTCGGTGGAAGCCGGCGGCATCGCGGTAAGCCGGTATGCGAGTTACCGCGCGATCCTAGCGGACGCCTAAGGCTGGCTTCGAAAAACGCGCAGCCGCGCCCGCGGCGCTCCGCAATTCGCCCTGGAATCCCGTGAGCCCGTCGATGGCCGCGTCGAGGGCGGCGTCGATCCACGACCGCGCGTCGGAGCAGCTTTCGTAACGCACGACGAGCGGACTCCCGGTTGCCAAAAAAGCGGCCCGTTCCGCGTCGGTGAAGTGCCCCTCTGACGCCACGCTCAGCACCAACAGGGCGACGCGTGACCCTGCTGCGGCGCGCGCGGGCGAGGACCCCCACCCGGAGTCGGCATCGATGACGAGCCACGGCCGCTCGTCGCGGATGCGCGCCGTCAGTTGCGCGAGCGGCAAGGAGCGGCGGATGCGCGTCGCGGCTAGGCCTCGCACGCCGCAAACCGCCTCGCAGTGCCCCGCGGTCACCGAGTCGCCGCAGATGACGATTAGCCGTGCGCCGGCGGCAAGCGATTTTTTGGTGGACCGCCGCCACCACCCCACGCCGTCGAGCACGGGGTGGTCGAAGGATTGTTGCGCCGCGCGCGCCCGTGTCCAAGCCGCCAGCAGCGTCGCACGCGGTGGCGAGTCGCGGCAATCGAAGCATCCCGGCTCGTAGTGGTTTTCGCGTCGCGTCAGCAACGAATTCCATTCGTATGCGCCGAGCGCGGACCACACCGTTAAGGCGCGGAGATCGACGCCGTCCGAGCGCAGCCTCGTCGCATCGGAGTAAAAGTCTTCCAGCCACCGGAGCTGTTCCTCACGGGAACAGCCGAGATGCGCCTCGGTGATCGCGAGCGGCCGAGCGTAACGCTTCCAGGCCTCTTCCAACAAGCGGTAGGCGCCGTCCATCCGGGCCGTAGGTGAGCGAACGGTTTCGATATCCACGTAGGCGTCCCGTCCATTACCACCTCGACTGCTTTCGGGATATCGCTCGACACGATGGTCGAGAAAGCGTTCGCTCGTGGCATAATAATTGAATCCCAAAATGAACGGCTCGCAGCGATAGTCATCGAGACGCAGGGACTCCAAGGAGAGGCCCAACCGCTCGAACCAGGGTCGGACCGCGCGATTCGACTCGAACCGGCCGCAGAGCAGATCCAAGCTCATCCAACGCCGTTCGTTCTCGAATTCGGTTTGATACCGCAGTTGCCGCGTGCCCTTCGTTTTTCCAAGGTCTTCCGTTTGAATCAGCCGAGCCCCGGGGATCTCGTCGCGAATGGCTTTCATCGCGCGAGCGATGCCTGCGACCTGATTGAGCAGCGCGGTCACGAAGTCGCGATCCGAACGCGCGTGCGGGTACCAGTGACCGTAGAGCGCGCTGAATCGGGCCGTCGTGAGCGGTTCGTTGACCGGCGTGAAGTAACGCAACCATGGGTAGCGGCGTGCGACCGCGCGAGCGAATTCCGCCAGCTTTTCGGGAAATTCGGGGTCGAGCAGGCTCGTGTATCGCGGCCCGCTGCCGTGGTGCAGCAGCGTGACGATCGGTTCGATGTGAAGCCGCGCTAAGCGGTCCAGACGCTCGTCCGTCCAGCTCCAGTCGGCACGCTCGAGGCCGCGAGGAGCG
>JAFAQW010000196.1 GCA_019245995.1 Vulcanimicrobiota bacterium
AGAGTTGCTTCGCATGCGAACCGTCGAGGCCCGCAACGTAAACGGCGCTCCAGCGCGGCGACTGGAGCGGGCGCCGCGGATCGCGGAAGCTTTCCTGCCACGCGACCGCATCGCCGCGCGGCGAGAGATCCACGGCGGTCAAGTCGCGCACCATGTAGGTGGCGCGTAGCACCGCGCGCATCGACGGCGGCACATCCGCCGCCCCGGCCAGCGCCGGCGTCAACGAGCAACATGCGGCGCATGCAATCGTCAGTAAGCGGCTCATCGGGCGTTGCCTTCGGCCCGTTTTGGCATCGGCCATTCAAGCGAGCCTGGAGCGCCGGCGCCTGTTTTCTTCATTACCGTCGCGCTTCGGCCGGGACAAAAACGGGTAGAAGCCGCCAACACTTCTGTTGCTAAAGGGAGCATTGATATGGCGGGTCACTCGTGCGATATCTCGTCGTCCACCATTTCGCGACGGCGTCTCTTGACAATTGGTGCCGGCGCGGCCGGCGGGTTCGCCGGTGCCGCAATCGCGGGCTGCACGATGCCGGGCGGCGGGCTCGGCGGCCCGACGTTTCAGTCGGGGCCCAATGCTCGCGGCGGATTCCAAAACTTCGAAGGCGCGACGTTCTCCAGCGATCTCCAGCACCAAATCGAAAGCATCATCAATGCAAAGGGAACCGTGACGAACGGAGCCTTGCAGATTCAGATCGACCGGAACGACATCCGCAACGTCGAGCTGCGCGGCGTTCCGATTCTGCCGTCATTTGAGATCAACGGGCAGCTGAACTTTCAGTCTTTGGGAGGCACCCGCGTTCTGATGAACTCGGACCTTTGCCTCGAACGGGAAGAGATCGACCCGTTCATCGATCAGTTGCTCCGGCATAACATCATCTTTCAGGCAGAGCACCAGCACTTCTACGACTTCGTGCCGATCGTGTTCTTCATTCACTTTCGGGCGTTGGGCGACGCCATCACGATCGCTCGCGGCGTCAAGGCGGCGCTCAACGTGACGAGCACGCCGTTCCCGCAGGCACCGCCGAAGCATCCGCATACGCCGCTGCCCGTCGCCGAGATCGGCAAGATCATCGGCGTGACGCCGACGGTGGGAGCCAACGGCGTCGTTAGCCTTCAGGTGCCGCGCGCCGATACGATCATGCTGGGCGGACAACCGGCGAATCCATATCTCAACATCATGACGCCGATCGACTTCGAGCCGCTAGGGGATGGGCGCGCGGCGGCCGTGCCGGATTTCGGGATGATTGCGTCCGAGATTCAGCGTGTCGTGGCGCGCATGCGCGGGTTCGGTTGGGACATCGGGTGCCTGTACAATCAAGAGACCGCCGAAGAGCCGCAACTCTTCTTCTCACATCAGTTCAAGGTTGGGAACCCGATTCAACTCGCGCACGAGATCCGCGCCGGGCTCGAGCTGATGGACGTCAAACTGGGAGGCTAGCCGCCGCTTCTAGCGCCGCGAGACGACGCTCGAGAAAGCGGCTCTCGGCAGAGTTGCGCGCCAGCGCCACCGCGGCATGGAGGTGCCGGCGCGCAGACTCGAAGTGGCCCAGACGGCTCTCGAACTCCGCGAGCGCCGCCGGCAAGAACGGATACTGCGCGAGGCGATTGCCGTGTGCGATCGTTCGAATCTCGTCGAGGCCGCACCGAGGCCCGAACGCGTAACCGAACGCGATCGCGCGGTTCAACGCCACGACCGGGGAAGGGTGCAGCCGCAGCAGCGCATCATAGAGCCGCGCCAGCTGTGCCCAATCCGTATCGGCAAAAGCTTCGGCGCTGCAGTGCACGGCAGCGATCGTGGCCTCGAGGTGGTACGCGCTCACCTCGCCGGTCGCGGATCGTTTTAAGAATTCCTTGCCCTTTGCGATCATGGCTCGATTCCAACGCGAGCGGTCCTGTTCGTCCAGCGACACGAGATCGCCGTTTGCGTCCACGCGCGACCCCAGCCGCGCCGCATCGAGCCACATCAGCGCACACAGCGCGTCCGATGCTGCGGATGCTACCGTGGCGCTGGTGGCCAACGCGGCGGCCAGGCGCATCGCCTCCCGACATAGCTCGCGCCGCACGGGCGATTCCGACGAGGCGTGATATCCTTCGCTGAAAAGCAGATACAGCGCTCGATGCACGGCCGGAACGCGGCGGTTCAACTCGGCATCAACTAGATCGAAGAGCTGCCCCGTTTGCGTCAAGACCTTGCGTGCGCGTTCGATGCGCTTCTCCATCGCCGCCGGCGTGCTCAACAACGCGTGCGCGACCTCGCGGGTAGAGAAGCCGCAGAGCAGCCGAAGGATCAGGGCGATCCGGCTCTCTTCGGACAGCTTCGGATCGCAACAGGCGAACATCATTCGCAGCTCGTCATTCGCGATCGCCTCCTCGCTGAACGCCGCGTTCACTGTCGGCGTCAGCGTCCATTCGCTGGCGAGCAGCGAGTCGAGGTCGGGAGCAAACTTGCGGAAGCGGCGCTCGCGGCGAAGCAGGTCGATCGCACGGCGTTTGGCGGCGGTGATGAACCAGGCCGACGGATTGGACGGCACGCCGCGAAGCTTCCACACCTCGAGCGCGCGGCAGAAGACGTCTTGCGCGACGTCTTCTGCCAACGCGAGATTCTCCGTGCCGAAGATCCGAGTCAGCGTGGCGACGATCCGCCCCGACTCACGCCGGAAGAGGTCGTCGCCGGCCTGCATTACATCTCCATGATCGGGCGCACTTCCACCAGGCCGCCACGCTCCAGAATAGGACATCCCTGCGCGAGTTCTGCGGCCTGCGCGAGGTCCTTTGCCTCGACGAGTGTGTAGCCGCCGACGAGATCCTTAGATTCGGCATACGGGCCGTCGGTGACGGCCTTGCCGCCGTCGCGGACGACCTTGCCCTGCGGCTCCAACGGCTGCCCTTTGTCTTTGACGTGTCCTCTGCTCTCCAGGTCGGTCAGCCACTTCACCCACTTTTGGGTCACCTGCTGGCCCTCGGTGGGCGACTCCGGGCGGCTGCCGCCGCGATAGAGATAGACAAATTCGCTCAGGTTTACGTCTCCTTTCGACGTCTAGACGGTTTCAAGAGCGGAAACCCGACACGGACATAGCAATTTACCGCGACGTGGG
>JAFAQW010000023.1 GCA_019245995.1 Vulcanimicrobiota bacterium
ACGTGGGTTCGCCCATCGTCGTAGGGAAAACGCTGATCATCGGCAGCGACTCCGGTGCAGTGATCGCACTACCTCTGGAAGAGATTCGCAAAGCCCACGATTCTTAGGCTCGCGGTTTCGGATGTGCGCGTCGGAGCGTGTTCTAGACGCTAGCGCGGCGGTTGAGGTCCGTCGCTCGGACGCTCGTCGCGCCGCCTCGTGCGGCGCTCCTGCTCGCGCGCTTTTTCGGGCCAACGAAGTTTTGAAACAGGCATCCATGCCTGGCCCGAAAAAGTCGCGACGCCTCGCGGACGGACCTCAACCGCCGCGCTAGCGTCTAAAACAGACTCCAGAGATATTGGTTGTAGACTTCGTGGTGGTACTGCACCTCTTGCGGCTTGACGAACGAGCCGAGTAAACGCGGGCAACGGTCGGCGCTGGCCTGTTTGAGATCGGCATAGCGCCGGCGCACGTCCTCGCCGAGCAGTTTGCCGGTCCAGTCGGACTTGCGAAATGCGTCGAGGGCATCGTAGATGTTGTCGGGCAGAAAACGCTCGGCCTGGCGCAGGTTCTTGACGTTGCTCGTGCTTCCGTCGAGGCCGGTCTTGAACACCGCGAGCATCACCATGTAGGGGTTGGCGTCGGGCGCGACGGACCGCACCTCGACGCGCATGCTGCGCTGGTTGCCGATCGGAATGCGAATCATCGAGCCGCGGTCGATGGCCGACGCCTTCAACTGGTTCGGCGCCTCGAAGTGCGGATCGAGCCGGCGGTACGCGTTGACGCTCGAGTTGAGCATCAGGCATAAATCGATGCCGTGCGTCAGAATGCGATCCACGAACTTCCAACCGAACGCGCTGAGTTGCTCGTCGCCCTTCGGTTCCCAGAAGAGGTTACGGCCGTTCTTGCTCACGGAGACGTTCGTGTGCATGCCGCTGCCGTTCACCCCGACGACGGGCTTGGGCAGGAAGCTGGCCGTCATGCCGAGCTTCGTCGCCACCTGACGGCAGATGAGCTTGTAGAGCTGGATCTGATCGGCGGCCGCGACGACCTCGCCGTAGTTGTAGTTGATCTCGAACTGCGACGGCGCGACCTCGGGGTGATCCTTTTCGTTTTGGAACCCCATCGCTCGCTGGACTTCCGCCACGGTGTCGATGAAGTTGCGCAGCGGATCGCCCGGAAGGGAGTGATAGTATCCGCCCGTGTTGACGTACTCGAACTCGCCGGTGTCATGAAAGCGGCGCTCGGCATCGAGGCCTTTGAACAGAAAGCCTTCGATTTCGTTGGCGGCGTTGAGCGCGTAGCCTTCTTTCGCGTAACAGTCGTTCGCGTATTTTTTCAGCGCGCCCCGGATGTCGCCGGCGAAGGGCTTGCCCTCGCGATCCAGCACGTCGCCAAAGACCAGCACCTTGCCGGGTCCAAAGATGTCGGCCGGCGCCCAATAGAAGGCGCTCCAATCGAGGAACAAGCGCAAGTCGCTTTCTCGTTGTGGCGTGAACCCGCGGATCGACGACCCGTCGAAAGTAAGGTTGTCGTGGGAACGCAGCAAGAACTTCTTGTCGTAGTCGAGCATGTGCAGGCGCCCTTCGAGGTCACTGAACAGCACGGTGAGCGCCTTGATGCGCGGCTCCGCGGCGAGATAGCTGAGGCGCTCCTCTTGCAGCGCGCGCAGCGGCACGCGCTCTTGGCGCTGGGCCTTGGCGCGAAGGTTCATCTCCTCGAGCTCCGAGTACGGGAGCATCAAGAAATCGCGAAGTTCAGTACCGGCCGGCAAGATCGTCGAGTCCATCGTCAAGCGTCCTCCTCACATGGCGGGAGTGGTTATGCGACGCTTACACAATGCGCCGTGCGCGCCTTTAGCCAAACGGTAAAGCGTGGCGCGCGGTTTGTCGAATTCAGGGAGCCGACGCCAACGATTGCACCAGGCGACTGCCTTCCGGCGTACCCAGACCGGTGCACGGATCCCACCCCGGCGCGGCGGCGTATGCGCCGTTCGTTCCCGAGGTGATGTCGTGAAACGGTGCGGGGTTGTTGGCGGCGCCTTGCAACGCATAGAGCTTCGGATTGACGAAGCCGACGTTGCTGCCGCGTTTCTGATTCATCAACGCGATCAATGCGGCCCAAAGCGGAGCGACGGCGCTCGTGCCGCCGGCGACGAGCGCCGACCCGTCGACTTGGATCTGATAGCCCGTGTTGGGATCGGCGTCGCCCGACACGTCGGGGACGCCCCGCCCGCCGGACGAATTTGCGGGGGGCGCGGGGACGTTAGAGCCGGACTGCCATGCAGGCAGCGCAAAGAACGAACTGACGCCGCCGCCGGAATCGCTCCAAGCGACCTCCGACGAAATCGTTTGTGCCGAGGCGGAAAGCGTCGTGCCGCCGCAACCCAGCACGTAGGGACTCGACGCGGGAAAGTCGGCGTGCGCGGCGCCGTCGTTGACCCCGTCGCTGGAGCCACCGTCGCCGGACGCGGCGCACACCGTCACGGCCATCGCTTGCGCCGCGGCGATCGCGCTGTTGAGCGCGTCGCGCCCCTGCTGCGTCCAGTTCGCTTCCGCCGCGCCCCAACTGATCGAGACGATCGACGGCGCGTTGTTTCGATCGTGAATCGCCGTCGTGACGGCGTCAACGAAGCCCTGATCCGTGTTCGGCGCAAAATAAATCACGATGCGCGCTCCGGGCGCCACCGCCCCGACGATCTCCGCATCGAGCATGACCTCCACGTCGGCGTTATTATCCTGTCCGGGCGCATTCTGCGCGCCGTCCACCGACACGATCGTCACGTTCTGCGCGGGAACGCCCAAGCCGGAAAGATACGCGCCGAAGTCGGTTTGGCTAAAGCCGCCGCCGAGCTCGACGATGCCGACGCACTGTCCGGTTCCATCGAGTCCCAACGGAAAGTCGTACAAGCGCGCGATCTGCGGCGGTGTAAAGGTCGCCGCCGGCTGCGTCGCGATGCGCGCGCGCGACGCCGCCTGCGGACGATCGTCCAGGCCCAGCACCGCTTCAACGATGCCTGCCAAGTTGCTCGGCAGCGTGATCGCGCCCTCGCGGCCGCGATACATGATGTCGCCGGCCTGGCAGCATTTCAGCGTGACGCCGAAAGCTGCGGAGAGCGCGGCGACGCTGCCGGCCACGACGACGCTCCGGCGTCCGGAGTTGCTTTCGACGACGTGTAGCCCGTGCGCCCGGGCAAAGTCCTCGACCTTGCCCAGATCGCTCTGGTCCGCACCGTACCTCTCTGCGAAAGCCTGACGCGAGATCGCTCCTGCGGGCGGCGCTTCCGAGGACTTCGAGCGAACGATGATCGTAACGGTAATCCGCGGGATCGGATCGGCGTCGCCCAGGATCCGCGTTCCGGGAAGATGTTCCCGTTGGCTTCCAGGCACGACCCAACGTTCTGCCAAGTTGTACCCCCGTCGTTTCGCTTTCACGACTAACTGTGATTTTTTGCGGGTCTTCGGCGAATCACCGGACGTGAGCAGCCAATCCGATCGAGCCGCCTTCACGCAGTTGTTGCAGCAGCACGCAGCCATCCTTCAAAAAGTGGCGCGCGCGTACTGCCCGGCGCCCGATCAGCGTCCGGACCTCGTTCAAGAGATCGCAGTCGCGCTCTGGCGGTCATATGGGCGTTACGATCCGTCTCGGCCGTTTTCGACCTGGATGTATCGGATCGCGCTGAACGTTGCGATCTCATTCTTTCGCCGCGAGAGCCGGCACGGCGCGGGGCTCGTGGAGCTTGATGAGGCGGCTCCGTTACGCTCAGCCTCAACGGAAAATGCTCGCGTGGCGACTCTTTTGGAATGTATCGAGGAACTACAGCCGCTGGAAAAAGCGCTGATGGTGCTGCACCTCGACGGTTATAACTATGCCGAGATCGCAGAAATCGTCGGCATCACGCAAACGAACGCGGCGACCAAAATTTCGCGCATGCGCAAACGCTTACGCGCAATGATGGACGCACGTTTCCGCACGCAAGGAGAACGAACTGATGGAACGCGATGATTTTCGCGAGGCCTGGGCCTCGCTTCAACCCGACGCCGCGATGCAGGAAGCGATTGAACGCGCGCTGAGCCGCCAAGCAGGAATAAAAGCCGCGCACACGGCTCTGCAGCGCGACCGAGGCCAACTTAGCTTGGAGGTAGCGCTCAATTATGCAGCGGTGATCGCGCTCGGCGCCTTCGCGGTGCACCATGCCATGCACGTGACCTATATGCTGTGCGCAGCGCTGCTCGGCAGCGGATTACTGGCCGTCAACCTCGAGTTGCTCCGCATCGCAATGGCGCTGCGACGCCTGGACTATGGGCAGCCCGTCTTCGCGCTACAGTCGTCCATCGAAGCGATTCGAACGCGACGCGCGCGGCTCACCGCGATCATCCTGGCGCTCGCGCCCCTCGCGTGGACGCCGCTCCTCGTGGTCGCGGTCGCGATTTTCGGGGGCGATGCGATAGCGACGCTGGGGACGGCCTATATCGCGGCCAATGCGGCGTTCAGCCTCGCATTCGCCCTTGCCGCATGGCTGGGGGCGCGGCGTTTTGGTCGGCACGTTGCCCATTCGGGGTGGCTTCGCGGACTGACCGACGCACTCTCTGGGCAGGCGTATCGTGAAGCGCTCGAACGGCTCACGTCTCTCGAGCGCTTCAGAGACGTCGCGTAGGTCCGTCACGGCCGGATGGCCTGTCCCGCAACCGCTGCGCTGGCGCGCAACTGCAGCGCGTCGGATGCCGAGCCGAGCGACGCTTCGTACATGCCCTCGCGAACGAGCCAGCCGCCGGCGGACGTGTCGAAGTCTGCCAGGAGGCGAGGATCGGCCGTGACGCTCACGTTGCGCGAAGCGCCGGGGGCGAGCGTCACGCTCGCCCATCCGATCAAGCGCATCTCAGGTGCACCGAACTTTTTCGTCAGATAGACTTGCGGCGTATCCGTTCCCGCGCGGTTGCCGGCGTTGGTGACGGTAAAGGCGGCGTGCAGCGTGCTGCCGCCGGAGAGGCGAAAGTTGCCGTAGCGAAAGCGCGTGTACGAAAGCCCGTGACCAAACGCAAAGAGCGGCGTAATATTCTGCTTTGCGTAGCGGCGGTAGCCCACGTCGCTTCCTTCGCTGTAGTCGACCGAGAAGGGACGCAGCGCAACCGCTAGGCGGTATCCGCGCAGCCCGCTAACGATCGCGGTCAGCAATGCGTCGAAGCCGGGAAGCCTCGGGCGCACCAGCTCGGCCTCAGAGGCGGGAAACGTGATTGGGAGCCGTCCCGTCGCGTCCGCTCGGCCGAAGAGGACGTTCGCAATGGCCTCGCCGCCGCGCTGGCCCGGATACCAGGCTTCGAGTACGGCGGCGACGCGCGCGAGCCACGGCATCGTCACGGGATTGCCCGTTTCGAGCACGACGATCGTATTCGCGTTGGCCGCCGCAACGGCGGAGATGAGCGCGTCCTGCGCACCCGGTAAGGCCAGGTCCCAGAGATCGGCGCCTTCGGTGCACCACTGCGTGGCGAACACGATCGCGACGTCGGCGCGGCGGGCAACCTCCGCGGCTTCGCGCGCGGACCGGCCGTCCGCGAAACTCACGGCGGAGCTCGCGTCGTTGC
>JAFAQW010000018.1 GCA_019245995.1 Vulcanimicrobiota bacterium
GACTTTAGTCTTGGTAGTAACGTACCAGTCTTGTGCTCGGCTAAGGGAATTTTCGATATCGTGAAAATTCCGAAAGGGCAGAGCGCGACCGCGCGAAACACGACGGGCGCTCGCGGTTACTCCGTACGCTTGGGGAATCCCGGAGCAAGGGCCGCTCCTGCTGGAGCGGTCCTTTCGTTTTCGAGGTGTACGCCCTCGGGGGCGTTATCCTAAAGTGGCGTCGCCGTCGTATTCGGAGGGATCCCACGCTGCGGGTTCACGTAGCGCGTCGGCGAGCTCCGCGGTATTCGCGTGGTAGAAGAACGGCCAACTCTGCTTTCCTCGGTACGGAGCAAACTCGTCGAAGGCGCGCGTCTTGGGTATGCCCGTCCCGGCCTTCTCTAAGACGGAAATGCCCTCTTCGGCGCAACGTCGCAGCGCCAGGCGAAGTAGCTCCGGAAGAAGGTCGCATTCTGGCTCGATGGTCTGATAATCAACTAGACGAACGCGATCGAGTTCTTGCGCGCTGCTCTGCGTCACGAAGATGGCGTACGCTCTCAGGCTGCCGTTTCGGGAGGCGGTCAGGATCCACGTCCGCCCTTGATCGCTGAGGCGCGAAAAGTGCCACGACAGCGTCGCGGCGTCGCGCTGGGCGAGCAGCCGGCCGGGGTTCTGGCGTAAGAGCTCGCGCCAGAACGCGTCGAAGCGCGGATCGAAGCCGTCCGCCGATTCGATGTCAAAGCCGGCGGGCGCTCGCGAGAGCTTCTTGCCGAACGTCAGGTCTTTGAGCTGAAGCGCCTCGCCGGCGAGCGGCGCCAGCGCACGCGCCAGCGGCACGTGCATTTTTTGCAAGGCCCTGGCCGCGAACGGTAGGTAGGACGTTATGCAATAGCCGATCGTTTCCCAGTCACCCGCCGGAATGCGATTTGCGAACTTCTCAGAGCACGCCTTCGCCATCGGGCCGACCGTCGTGCTGATGCAGAGATCGACGCCCGGCTGCTCGATATGTTCTTTAAAGAGGGCGATGGCGTAACGGCCTCTATGCTGGGGCTCGACAACCCACCCTCTGGCCGTGGCCGCGATGAGTCGCTCGCCCTGAAATCGGTATAACAGCGGAATATTGCCGAGGCAGCCGACGATTTCGCCGGCGGAGTCTTCCAGCACCCAACCGATCGGCCAACTCTTCGCAACGTGCGGCCACAGCGGGTTGCCTTGCCAAACCATGCGCCACTGCGCTGCCGATGCGGCGTCGGGCTTCAAGATAGCCTCTAGTTGCACGATCTGCTCGTAATCGTCGAAACGCGCCGGACGAATACGTTTTGCAGACCGTGTTAAAGGCCTCGACGAGAAAGTTTCAGCGGTGTGGGTGTTCATGACAAGTTACTATTCGCGACTTTGGTTACAGCAGAGAATGCGCCTATCCTTTGCGCGCAACGATAAAGCGGCACGTGAAAATGGGCGCGCGGTAGTAACAAATGACTAAATGAGTGGTGTTGCCGAGCGGTGGTAGGTCGTTTAGAATGGTGTCTCGCGCACAATGCTTATGCCCTATATGGGAGCTTCGGTTCCAATTACAGCTTCGGATGGGACCGACATTCACGCAGCAAGTCGAGTGGAGTCGGTGATCAGACGGCTGACCAAGCCTGCACGCGGTGCCGCTTGGGCACTCGGCGTTTTCGCCTCAAACGGCGATCTGCGCGAGTTTGCCATGCAAGGATTGCAGTCCAACGTGCGCGCCGCGCTGGACATGCTCAGCACCGTGCCGGAGCCGATGACTTCTAAAGTCGTCGCGCTCAAGGTAACGGCCGAAGACGGAAAATTAGCCCGCACTCTGCGCGGTTCCATCCTGCTCGATGGGGGCCGCCTACTCGCCTTCATCGCCGTGCGTCCAACGACCACCGATAAGGCGTGGTCCATGGTCGCGCAGGGCATGCAGCCCGCCGTTCGGCGTATCGCCGCCCTGATTAACGCGGAAGGCGTACCCGCGCAGGAGCCAACGCCCCTACCGATGCCCACGCGCAGCGACGGGTCGGGTTTCCTTCTGTTGAATTCGGACCTCAACGTCGTCTTCCAATGGCATCCGGAGGACGCCGCTTCCGCGGAACTCGCCAAACTCGTCGAGCCCGAGCACGATCGGCTACCCTTGCTCCTCGAGCGCACCGTGCGCCGCCTCACGCGCCGCTGGGATTTCGCTCGGATCGAGACGTGCACGCCCGCGCGGGCGCAGCCGCTGCCCGGACTGCTGTTGCGTGTCGCGCCCGTGCGGGGCGCCGGCGTCCTCATCGGCGTCTTTCTCGAGCCCTTCACGGATCATCCCATGGAGCGCGCGGCGTCGGAGTTTCGTATCTCGCCGCGCGAACGTGACGTGCTCTACGCGCTGCTCGACGGCCGCGGTGTGAACGACATCGCGGCGATGCTCAACATCGCGGAATCCACCGTGAGCGACCACATCGCGCGCATGATCGCCAAGACGAACGCCCGCAATCGCGTCGAGATGGCCGCCACGCTCTTAGGATGGCCGAGGATCAAGGCGGCGCTGCAGTCGGCCCGCGGCGCTCATTCGAACGGCAACGGCTCGAACGATGCGACGCCTCGATGGCTGCAAACGACGAGACGATCTCGCCGTAACCATTTTGTACCATGATTGCTTCGTCGCGCCGCCCGTTGCCCTGAAATAAGCGATAAAGCTCGCAGAGTCCAACGTACAATCTCCCTTGGAAAATAGGTTGGCATGCATGGGGCCTGTGTGGCACCCTTTATATCTAGCACGCGAACAGGGTAATCGACGTTTTTTCGGTTGCCGCAGTAGAGCAATCATGCGGAGGACATCTCAGGATGACAGCACAGCAAACGGCGTTCGCGTACGCAACGTCGGACGGTCGCGTCACCGGCAAGGATAGATAGTGGACGGCGCGCCGGCATCGACGATGACCAATTCAATCGCCTCTGCCCCCGTGTACGCGCTCTCGGAGCGCAGCCGCGCCATTCGAGCGTTCGCGACGAACCGGGCGCTGACGCTCTTCGTCACGGACTTGGCGATGCTGTCGCTCGCCTCGTTGATAGCGATCTACGTGATCTCCCAGTTCAATCACGACCTCGTGTACTGGCGAGTCGTACAATCGGCGGTTATTTGGACCGCGACATCGCTCTGGATGTTCAAGGCCTTGGGCCTCTATCGAATTTCGTACGCGCTGGACTGCCGCGACGAGTGGTACTACGTGATCGCGGGACTCGCGATCGGCGTCGCTCCGTTGCTGGTCGTCTTCACGGCGATTCCGTTGCTGTCGAGCTCCCGAATGGTGCTCCTCGTTTCGTTCCTGCTATCGGTGCTGCTCGTAGGCGCCGCTCGGTCGGTGATTCACTATCGTTTCGACCGCGACAATGGCCGCAGCAAGCGGCGCGTCGCGCTCGTTGGTCCCGACGGCGACCTTTCTCGTATAGCGAATCTCATGGAGCGCCGTTCCAGCATACTGGAGCTGGTCCCAGCGGACGATACGCAAGCCGCGATGGTCGGTGCGGTGCGAGGCGAGGCGACGTGGTACAACGTGTTGCGCGCACAGGGCTGCAAAGAAATATTGTTTGTGGGTCTGCCCACGCCGTATACGGCGCTGATGGTAGAACGAGCCGCCCGCGACGGGATCGCCATCGGCTTCGCTCCGCCGGGGCTCGCCTCGCAGGCCTATCGTCTCGACGTCCTCCGCTCCCAACGCCAGCCGCTCTTCGTGGCCGGAAGGGTCGCCGCGTGCACGCCGCTCAACCAACTGCTCAAGCGGCTCTTCGACGTGACGGTCGCCTCGTTCGCGCTCATACTGACCGGCCCGATCATGCTGGCCGTCATGCTGGCGATCGTCTGTGAGTCCGGACGCCCGGCGATATTCCGCCAGACGCGAATCGGCAAGGACGGCAAGCCCTTCGAGATTCTGAAGCTGCGATCCATGGTTTGCGACGCCGAGGCCATATCCGGACCGGTGTGGGCGGTCGGCGATCCAACGCAGGATCGGCGGACGACGAAAGTCGGCGCGTTCATTCGCAAGACGAGCATCGACGAACTACCGCAGTTCATCAACGTGCTCAAAGGCGAAATGTCCATCGTAGGTCCGCGCCCCGAGCGTCCGATCTTCGTCGAAAATTTCAGAAAAGATTACGTCCGCTACGACGAGCGCCACCTGGTGCGGCCGGGCATCACCGGCTGGGCCCACGTTCACATGCGCCGGAGTCCCGGCATGGAGCAAATCGGCGAACGGCTCGACCTCGATCTGTTCTACATCGAAAACTATTCGCTGTCGCTGGACCTGTTCGTGACGTTCAAGACCGCGGTCGAGGTATTGTTTCAGAGATGGTGATCGAGCAGCTTCAGGCGCCGGCCGTCGTTGAACGGCGCCGGCTCATCTCGGTGATAGTGCCGACGCTCAACGAAGAACGCTACATCGGCGCGGTGCTGGACGACATGCTCGCTCAGCGCGGGATCGATGCCGACGTGGAGATCTTGGTGGCCGACGGCGGCAGCACCGACAAGACTCGTGAAATCGTCGCCCAGTACGCCGCGCGCGCGGACGTTCGGTTGATTGACAATCCCAAGCGCCATCAAGTCTCGGGATACAATCTCGCGATCGAACAAGCGCGAGGAGACATCATCTGCATCACGCACGCGCACGCGCGGTACCCTGCGACGTATCTGGCCGACTGCTGGGAGGTTCGCGAGCGTACGGGCGCGGCGAACGTCGGCGGGGTCATTCGCCACCGTGGCGAGGGG
>JAFAQW010000028.1 GCA_019245995.1 Vulcanimicrobiota bacterium
GAGCACGGTCCGTTCCAGCGCTGGGCGATGCGCGATCAACGCGATGGGGTCGAGCGGTGAATCCTCGTCGGCAATGCGGTCCCCCGTATTGCCATACACCCAGTAGCCGCTCGTATACAACAGGGCCTTCCCGCTGCCGGCCAGCGACTCGATCAGTACGTTGAGCGCGGCGCTTTCGACCGCCGCGACCTCGGCGCCGTTGTACTGTACGGCGTAGACCACCGCGTCGGCGTCTCGCGCAGGATCCTTTAGCGATTGTGGCGCCGTGATGTCGCAGGGTGCGGACTCCACGCCGTTGTCGCGCAGGCTCTTCGCAGCGTCTTGGGTCCGCGCGGAGCCGACGACCGAGTCGCCGCGCTTGCGCAGCGCCGCGACCAGGGCAGAGCCGACGTAGCCCGTGGCGCCGATTACAAAACACGCATCACTGTTGCGGCGGGAGCTCGGCCCGGCAGCGCGCCATGCCCGGCATCACCGCTCCCGTCACCAGATCTTGCAACGCGCCCATGTCGTGTTTGTCGGTGCCGATCGCCGTCGCGATGCGGCCGGCCGGGGCCGCGCCGATGAGCGAGCCATCCGGTTGCGCGGCCGCGATCGGTGGCGGGGAATCGCCGGGCGACGGAAAGAGCGGATCCCCGAGATTCAACTGGCGCTTCGGCGTGCCGCGCTGCAGGACGACCGCGATCCCGCTGTCGCGCGAGACCAAGTCGTTTAGCGCCGCGCTCTCATACGTTCCGGAAATGACGTTGAGCCAACGGGCCTGCGCGTCGGCGATGAACTGCAGCGAGGCTTCCATTTGCGCGAGATCCGCGTCGGTTCGCGTGTTCTTCGGTTGTCGGTTCAGACCGTCGAGCAGCGCGTAGATGTGCACGAGGTTGTGCGCCACTTGGTGAACGAGCTGTCCCAACTGGTACTGGTCCATCGTCAGCCCTGCCGTGCTGATCCGCGGGTCTTCTGCCACGCTGTCGAAGGCGAGCTTCGAGAGGGTGGACTTGCTTTCGTCGATTACGCGGTCGTTGTAGCGCAAGCCGACGACGGCGTTGAGGATGTTGTCGCGAAAGGCTTGGCAGAACGGCGTGGATTTGATGCGGATGATGGTGGGCGGCGGCGTAGGGGACACCGCGGGCGCGGGGACCTGCGCCACTGCAGCGGCCAACAGCGCTACTGGAAGAATGCTCATCGTTTCACCGCCGTTCTCGTCCCTCCGTGGGGAACCTTAGATTACCACGCAGAGGGCTGACACTCCTGAGGGGGCGGTGTTGCGGGCGACGCTGGGAGACGGAAAGTCACCCGAAGAACGGGCGGTTCATGTCTTTTGCCAATGGTAGCGCGGCGCGCGCTTTTGCCGCGATCGCGCTGTTGGCTCTGCCGGCGTGCGGTGCGTCCCCCGGCGGCGCCCTGCCGGCGCACGTTGGCGACAACTTCGCGGGTTTTGTGACGCGCGATGCACGCGGCACGGTGAAGCTGTTTACGGACACGTTCGGCGATCCGGTGCCGACCGGCATTACCGTCGGACCCGACGGCGCGCTGTGGTTTGACGATTCGGGAAACGCCGTGATCGGACGCATCACGCAGCGCGGGAAGTATACGCTGCAGGTGCCGCCAGGAGTCGAGGTTTCCGACGGCATCGTCACCGGCCCGGACAAGAACGTGTGGTTTACCAGCAACGAATCGAACGCGAAGCTCGGACGCATCACGACGGCCGGCAAGGTGACGCTCTTTAACGATCCGGGCGGCGCGTATCCGCAGGGAATTACCGTCGGGCCCGACGGCGCTCTGTGGATCGCCGAATCGAACGGCACGGTCGGACGAATGACGACGCACGGCGCGGTGACGCACTTCACCGTCGCAGCCGTAGACGCGGAGCTCGAGGGAATCGTGAGCGGCCCGGACGGGAACCTCTGGGTAACGCAGTTTGTCGTCGGCGGTTCTCGCTTTTCCAACAAGGTGATTCGCGTGGCCACCAACGGAAAGCATAAGGCGTTTACCGTTGGATACGGGCCCAAGTTCATATGCGTGGGACCGGACAAGGCGCTGTGGTTTACCGAGAACTCCGCCAACGCGATTGGACGGATTACGACCGCGGGGAAGTTTGAAGAGTTTCCGACCGGTTACAAGTATGCCGCTCCCTCAGGGATCGCAGCGGGCCCAGACGGCGCGCTGTGGTTTACGGATTACTCCGGGCGCGCCGGCGTCGGGCGCCTGACCACCAACGGAAAGTTCACGTTTTACAAGGTGCCGGGAAGCATGCCAAAGCTCGACGAGATTACGCCGGGGCCGCATGCGCGGATGTGGTTTACCGCGGACCTCGCGCCGAGTGGAATCGGGAAGATAACGGCGCGCTAAGTTCGAGCCGCCGTCAGTGGAGGTCTGCTTTGATAGAGAAACCGGTCTCTCCTAAGACGGCGACGGTTTTCGAGCGTACGTCGTCGATGCGCGCGTCCGCCGGGGGATGGGCCAGCACGTCGGCTATGAAGGCATTGAGTACTTCCGACGCGCCCTCAGCCTCGATCTCCACGACGTTCGTGCCGGCGTTACGCACGAAGCCCTGCACGTCGTAGCGCGCGGCGATCCGCCGCACCGTCGCACGAAAGAAAACGCCTTGCACGCAGCCTCGAATCTGCACGTTGCGCCGCTCGCGCATTGAGTGATACCTCACTCCGAACATTACTACGCCGCCCGGCGCAGTCTTGTTCGGGCTTACGCCGGCGTGATAGGCTGGTGTGCAGCAATGGCGCTTCACGAGATCGTTTTACCGGAAACCAAGCCCGAAACCGAATGGGTGCGCGGCAGGCCGCTGCAAAAGGTGAGCCCACAGCGCGATCATTCGGTGCTGCAACTGGAGTTTGGCGCAGCATTGCGGTGCTGGGCGCGTGGCCGGGGAGAGGTCGGCACGGAGTGGCGTTTCCGGATCGCGCCGCCCGGCGAGGTTCGCCGCCCGCTCGTGCCCGACATCTCGTACGTTTCGAACGAGCGGCTGCGCACACTGAGCGACCAGGAGTTGCAAGTGCCGCCGCTCGCTCCCGACGTCGCCGTGGAGATCCTCTCGCCGGACGACCGGCGCATTGACGTCGACGACAAAATCAGCGTGTATTTGCGCGGCGGGTCGTCGCTTGCAATCGTAATAGATCCCGCGAATCGCGTGGTCGAGTTGCACGACGCGCGCGGCACCACGCGGCTCGAGGAGAGCGCGACGATCGCGCACCCGGCAATGCCGGGGTTCCGCAGTTCGGTGCGCTCGCTTTTTGCGGTGCTGCGACGGAGTTGATGCAGCGCTATTTGGCCCGGGACGGGGCCGTCCTATCGTATGGCGACGCTGGCGGCGCCGGCTCCCCGGCGCTGTTGTTCGTCCATGGCTGGCAAGGCGATCGCAGCATTTGGGATGCCATTGTTGCGCGCTTGCGCGAAAAATTTCGCTGCATCGCCGTGGATTTGCGTGGCTTCGGTGCGTCGTCGAGCGCCCGCGGCCCCTATACGTTGGAGCAACACTCCGAAGATTTGCGCGGCCTCGTCGAATTTTTGCGGTTGGGGCGCGCGGTCGTCATCGGCCATTCGATGGGTGGGAAAATTGCGGTGCGGTTCGCCGTGGACGCGGAGTCGCTTGTGGAGGCACTGGTGCTCGTGGCGCCGGTGCCGCTCGGCCCGGCGGGGTTCTCGGAAAAGGGCGTCGCGTACTTGCGCGCCACAGCGGGGAACGCTCCGGCCGCGCGAGCGTGGCTGACGAAGACCATCATGGCGCCGCCCTCTGCGGAGGTTCTCGATCGCCTCTGCACTGTCGCGTCGCGGGCTTCTTCTGCGGCGGTTGAGCAGTCGTTGGATTCGTGGGTGGAGACGGATCTCTCGGATGAGGCGAAGCGCCTTACCGAGCCCGCGCTCGTGATCGGCTTCCAGCACGATGCGCCGGAACGCGTCCGCGACAAAGCAGCGGCCCTCTTGCCCAACGCGCGGTTTGAAGAGGTTCAGGACTGCGCGCACTATGCGGTGCTCGAGCAGCCACTGCCGGTGGCCCAGTTGATCGAGGCCTTCGTGTCGCGGCTAGAAGGGACGCAGCAGCGGCGCGAAGTCTAGCGCGAACGCTCCGGGTGGGTTTCCGTCGGTCCAAATCGTTTCGCGATACGGGTCGATGAGCACGACGTAGCCGGTGCCCATTGCGCGGAGTCGCTCGAGCTTTGCGCGCAGCATCGCCGGCTCATCGGTGTACGAGACGAGCTCGATCGCAACGGAAGGAACGATGGCGACGATTCTTTCGCGTTCTTTCTTCGGTACGGCTTCCCATGTGGAGCGCGGAATCAGCGCGGCGTCGGGGGAGACAACCGACGTGTCGGGCAGTCGAAAAGCGCCGTTCGAATCGAACGCGATGTAATCGTGCGCCTCCGCCCACTGCACGAGCGACGCCGTGAGCAACGCGTTTCGGCGGGACGATTCTCCGCCCGTCGGGGGCGTCACGATTAGGCGCCGGTCCGCGCTGCGCTCGATCTTCCAGCCAGGATTCTCGGCGGAGATGCGCAGCAGGTCGTCGTCTCCGGCGGGCAGGTGAATTTGCGCAATCACTCGTTCAATATACCGCGGGAGGCTTGGCGCAACAAGCGCGGCTTCGAGCGCTGAGACCTGCATTATTGGCGATTCAAGCGCAGGGTCCGAGGCGGGCCGTCCGGCACTCTATTGCCGGAGGTAGCGAGATGGGTAACAATCCGAGATGACGTTACGCAACGTGTTGCGCGCGCAGGGCGGATACTACGTGCTGAGCGGTCTGTTTCCGCTCGTTTCAATGGCGGCGTTCGAACGCGTGACGGGGCCGAAGAGCGACCGCTGGCTCGTCCAGACGGTCGGGCTGTTGGCGGCGTCGATCGGTGCTTCGCTGCTCATCGGCGCGCTGGAGGAAGAGCCGGATCCCGCCGTGCTCGTCTTGGCCGTGACCTCGGCGCTGTCGTTTGCCGGCATCGACGTGGCGCACACCCTGCGGCGGCGCATCTCGCCCGTGTATTTAGCGGATGGCGCGGTTCAGCTGCTCCTTACGTTCATGAGCGTTGGGGCGATGGTCCGATGAGCACGGCAAACGAGCTCGCGCAACGCGAATGCGTTCCGTGCCGCGGCGGCGTGCCGCCCCTCGGCGACGATGCAATCGCGCCGCTAT
>JAFAQW010000148.1 GCA_019245995.1 Vulcanimicrobiota bacterium
GGGATGCCCGCTTCGACTTTTCCGACCAGATCCGCCCCGACGTCGGCCGCCTTCGTGTAGATGCCGCCGCCCAGACGCGCGAAGACCGAGATCAGCGAACAGCCAAAGGCCAAGCCGACCATCGCGTTGAGGGAGAGTCCGGCATCGCCGTTATTGACCTTCAAGAGAATGGCGTAGTAGCCGGATACCGCCAACAGGCCCAGGCCGACGACCAGCATGCCGGTTACCGAGCCGCCGCGGAACGCGACATTGAGTGCCGGCGTGAGGCCTCCCCGGGCCGCTTCGGCAGTGCGCACGTTGGCGCGAACGGAGACGATCATGCCGATGAAGCCGGCCGCGCCCGACAGAACGGCCCCGATGAGAAAGCCGATCGCGGCTTCTTTGCCCAGCGTGGGAGCGAGAAAAATGAGTATCGCGAGGACGACCGCGACGATGCCGATCGTGCGATATTGACGCTGCAAGAAGGCCATGGCGCCCTCTTGGATCGCGGCCGCGATCTCTCGCATGCGCTCGTTGCCGGCTGGCCGGCCGAGTACCCAGAACGTCAGGACGACGCCGTAGAGTACTGCGAGGACGCCCCCGACGAGCCCGCTCACGATTGCTGTCTGTGCGGTCATTCTGTTCCTTATGACGTGGCGCAAAAATAGGGCCTGGTGGGCCCGCGGCTGCTTACTCCGGCCGCCCGTGCGAGTCCTACCCTTCCACTATCGCTCTGGGCAGGCTAAGGAGAAGGCCCGCATGAGGGCGGGCCTTCGTGGTGTTTTGCCGAGAAACGGTTGCGCTAGAGGCTGACCTTGACCGTCACCTTGAGGTGGTGCCCTTTCGTGTCTTTGACGGTGAAGTGTCCGCTGCCGACCGCAACACCGGTGATCGTCGTCTTCTGGTCGTCGGTCACGTGCGTCGGCGAGATGATGATCAAGCCGTTCGTATGATCCTTGAGGGTGAAGTCTTTGTCGTCAAAACCCCGTTCGTGGAAGCGGCACTTCAGTATGCCGGCAACCTTGATGTTGACGTGCTTGCCGCACGTCGAGATAATCTCGCCGCGCTGCGCATGGGCCGGCGTGATGCCGCCGCCCTGAGCCGTCATGCCCGCGGCGCCGGACGGAATATACTGGCCGGTGCCGGGTGAGGAACCGTGGCAGGCCGTGAGAACAAGCGCAAAGGCGACTGGTCCGGCGATCAGCCGGAAGATGTGCCGATAGGACTCCATAGTTACTCCTTTGTCAGTACGCTTAGGTGAGTAAGAGGATTCCCGCTCGCGCGCCAAACAAAACGGGGCCTGCTTCCCGGGCGGGCCGTCTTTAACCGTAAATTATTCAAAAGTACAGATGGACAGCTGCGACCTTCTCATCATTGGGTGCGGACCGGCAGGCGCCACGGCGGCGCGCGAGGCCGCTCGGGCCGGGGTGACGACGGTGGTGTTGGAGCGCGACGCCGTCGTGGGCGCGAAGCGCGTCTGCGCCGCCGGATTGCGCCCCGGGTTTTGTGGGACCTTCGATCTGCCGAAGTCGCTGGTGCACTGCGATACGCCGCGCCTCGGGCTCTTCGACGCCGCGGGCGGCGAATACGAGATGTTCTTCGGGCCCGGCCATACCAGCACGCGCGAAGAGCTTGACGGTACGATGGCGGCGTTGGCGGCGGGGGAGGGTGCCGAGATTCGGACGCGAGCGCTTTTCCGCGCATTGAAGGCTGAGCGGGACCGCGCGATCGTGGAGTACGCCGATCTCGAAAGCGGCCGGCGCCGCAACATTTCGGCCCGCAGCGTGTTCTTCGCCGTCGGCGCTACTGCGCGGCTCGAGGACGCGTCGTTCGGGCGAATCGCGATGGCGCGCTGGCGCGACGGCCTGATCACGACCCTGCAGTATCGCGTCCATCTAGATCGTCCCGCCGCTGCCATCGCCTACGAGACGTTGGAGCTGCACTACTATTGCTCGCGCGACGGGCGGCCCCTGATTGCGTGGATGTTTCCGAAGCGCGACCACCTCGCGATCGGCCTGGGAGTGATGGGAAAGATGGACGGCGCGACTCTGCGCGCCGAGCTGGATCGTTTTACCGAGCGCGTCGCGCGGCGGCTCTATTCGGGCTCCGCCGTGACGAAGGTGAAGGTCGAAGGGCATCTCTTATATGGCGGCGTGGCTCGCCGCTGCGTCGCGGACGGTCGGGTGCTCGTGGGCGGAACCGCCGCGGGGTTCGTCGACGCCACGAACGGCGAAGGCATTTTCGAGGCTGCGCTGAGCGGGCGCTTTGCCGCGGACGCAGTGGCGCGGCGCGATCGCATAGCCGAACGTTATTCGCGCTCCGTCGCGCAACGTTTCGCGCACCGTCTCGCGCATCGCGTGTTGCTGATGCGGTATCTGGAGCGGCGTCCGAGCCGTTACGCGCGCCTGTTCGCGCAAATGGCGGCGACGCCGCGATTAGCGGAAGTGCTGCTCAAAGAAGACTGCGAGCGAAGTTTACGCGAGCGCGCCTTTCTCTATCGCCAGGCGTTACGCTTTTGGGCAAATACGGTTCGCGCGATCCCCGCTACTTCTCCAGTGCCCATTCGTCCTTGAGCGCGCGTAGCGTCGGGCGCGGATTCAACACGTCGACGTACCTTTGCGTGCCTTCGGAGAT
>JAFAQW010000151.1 GCA_019245995.1 Vulcanimicrobiota bacterium
TCGGTCGTCGGGATGCCCGACGTTCGAGCCTACGCGTCGACATACAACGGCGGTTATGCGTTGATGCTGTTCAACCTCAACAAGACGGCTTCGGTAGACGTGCCGGTAACGATTAACGGCAAGACGTCGGGCTCGGGTGGCCCGGTGTGGAAGTACGACAAGAAACGTTACGACGAATCGAAACACAACAAGTGGAAGGGCCCGATATCGTCGAAGCTGCCGGCCTGGCAAAATAGCTTTACGATGAAGCTGCGGCCGTGGACCATGGCGGTCGTGCAAACGCAGTAACGCTGCGGCGCGACGCGAGGAAACGGTGATTCGTTCTGCGCATCTCGGCGTGGTGGCGATAACGGTGGGCGTCGCGCAGAGCGCGGGTGACTTTGGACGGCTCTCCGACCTTTTCGCAACGTACGAAAGGGATCTGCCGGCGGAGCTCCGGCACGGCACCGTGCCGGAAGTCGCCGCGCTTGCGGCCGAATACGGGGGCGAGAACGCCGCCTTCGTCGCGATGCTCGGGCCAGAGCCAGTTGGCTGCGTCGGAATCAAGACGCTCGACGCCGATCGAGCCGTAATCCTGCGCTTGTTCGTCAAACCGCAAAGCCGCGGTTTGGGCGCTGCGCGCGGGCTCATGATCGCCGCGATCGAGTTTGCGCGAAGCCACGGCCGCAAACGGATCGTCCTGGACACGCATAAGGAGCAGTTGCCGGCGGCGTACCGCCTCTACCGTTCGCTCGGCTTTACCGAGTGCACGCCATACGGCAGCGTCTCGTATGCATGCCCGACATTCATGGAGCTTCGGCTCGAACAGTAGTCACAAAGGACTCCCTCGCGCCGCAAGGAAGCCTATCCGCCGCTTGCTCTTCGTCCTAATTGGAGGGTTCTTCATTATGAAATTCTTCGGGCGTGCATGGTGCGCGTCGATCGCGCTCGCGGGGGTCACCACGGTTGCGGTCCAGGCGGCGCCCGCACCGATCCTGATCAAAAGTTGTACGGTTGCGAAGCCGAAGCCATTCAGCCATCTTGCCGGCGGTACTCAGATAAGCTACGTCAACCTGGGCAAGTACACGGCCGCCAGCGTCACGTTCGTGGTCGGCTACCGCAACGCGGAGCATAACTATCTTCGTCGCACGACCGACGTCGGATCGTTTGCCCCCGGTGCGACAATCGTCCACAAGCTTACCCTGTACAACGACGTGACGTACGCCGGCGCGAGCACGACCGTCTGCCGTCCCATTCAAGTGAAGTGGGCCGGAGGCACCATCTGGGTCGCGCCTTCCCACTAACGTAGGACGCCCGCCCGCGCCAATCGAAGCGCGACGCGTGCGCGTCGGAACCAGAACGCTGATTTCTCTTGCGCTGTGCGCCGCGGCTGGCGCCGCGGCCACGGCGCATTTTCTCATCGACGTGGTCGGCGATTACGCGCTCCGCCACGATACGTACGATCAGCTCCGCCACGGCTCGCGCGGCCTCCTGACCGCGGTAGCGCTCGCATTCGCCGCGCTGCTCGCCATGCGTGGCCTTCGTGCGTGCTGCGAGATCGCCGCGCGGAATCGCGTGCGGGTGACGGCTGCAAAGTTCGCATGGCAGGAGACGCTCGCGCTTTTTGCGGGCGTCGTCGTGCTCACCGCGTTCGTCGTTCCCGCAATGGAGGCTTTCGACGCCGGCGTGGCCGGCATGAGACTGGGCGGCTTGCGAGATGCTTTTGGGGGGTCCCTCCCGATTGGCCTCGCCATCGCCGTACTGTGTGCGGTCGTCGCGGCGGCCTCGCTCTTCGCGTTGGCGCGGTGGTTGCTCGCGCAGCGCGACTCGATCGCCGCAATCGTCGCGACGCTGCTGCATCGCCGCGACGGCGAGCCGCCAGTTCCGCCGGCATTGCTCGAACGCCCCTTCACCGCCACGCTGCACCGGCGCACGTTACACGGCCCCGAGTTCGCCAAACGCGGACCGCCTGAAGTTCTCCTCGCCTAACCAAAAACTTCACTCCACTCGCTTAGGGGAACTCATGGGAACTTTCTCGGCGCTTGCGCGTGCCACGCGCGGCCC
>JAFAQW010000055.1 GCA_019245995.1 Vulcanimicrobiota bacterium
TACTTGCGGCAGGCGGGTCTGTTGACGATCATGGCGCAGATCGGGTCCTTCGTGCCTGCCAAGCGAATGAAGCTGGGGATAGTGGACCGCGTTTTCACGCGTATCGGCGCCGGCGACGACCTCGCTTCGGGCCAGTCCACGTTTTACATGGAGATGGCGGAAGCGGCCAACATCCTGCGGTGCAGCACCGCGCGCTCCTTGCTGCTGATCGACGAGGTAGGACGCGGCACGGGAACGCTCGACGGCTTGGCGATCGCGCAAGCGATCTGCGAGTTCTTGCTCTCCCTCGAAGAGCAGGCCCCCCTCGTGCTGTTTGCCACGCACTTTCACGAACTGTGCGCGTTGGCCGAACATTACGAATCGGTCGCAAACTATCACATAACGGCGGTGGAGAACACGGCGCGCGGCGGGGCGCCAGTCTTCTCTCATCGGGTGCAGCCGGGAAGCTCGTCGCGTTCGTTCGGCATCGAGGTCGCGCGCATGGCGGGGCTTCCCGACGCCGTCGTCGCACGCTCCCGAGAAATCGCGGAGGCGCTCGGCGCCCAGGCCGATGTCGAAGCTCGCGTGCCGCTGAAAAAAAAGATGCCGAAACGGCCGCCCCCGGAGCTGCAGCTCTCCTTTTTGCGGCGGTGACGCGCTACGCGCCGACCGCCGGAAACACCGTCTGGACGGTCCACGTCAACGTCAGCAGCCCGACGACCACCGCAGTGGCCCAGGCGATCGCGTTGAAGAGCCGGCCGTTCGTCCACGCCCCCATCAACCGTTTATTGTTGATGAGCAATAGCATTAGAACCAACACGATCGGCAGCAGCATGCCGTTGAAGACTTGAGAGTAGAAGATGATGCCCAGTAGTGGCGCGCCCGGAATGATGACGACGCCCGCGCCGATGCAGATCAGCGCGAGGTAAAAGCCGTAGAAGACCGGCGCTTCTGAGAACCCGTGGTCCAGGCCCCGCTCGAACCCAAAGGCTTCGCAAACGTAATATGCGGTTGAGAGCGGCAGAATGGAGGCGGTGAAGACCGCCGCGTTGAGCAGTCCCACAGCGAAGAGCAGCGCTGCGAATTGTCCCGCAATCGGCTGCAGGGCGACGGCGACGTCGCCCGGATCGGCGACGGCGATCGGGTGCGCCGAATGCAAATTGTGAAGAAAGATCGTGGCCGCGCACGAAACGATGATAAAGTATGCGATCACGTCGGTCCAAACGCCGCCGGTGATGACGTCAACGCGCGAATAGGCATAATCGTCCTTGCGGACGCCCTTATCGACGACCGCCGCCTGAATGTAAAATTGCATCCACGGCGATATCGTGGTTCCAACTACGGCGATGATCATCAAAATGTAGGCTTTCGACGCCTGAAAGTGCGGCACGATGCTCTGCCGTAGAACGTCATGCCAGTTTGGATGCACGACGACGGCGCTTACGATATATGCGACATACAGAAAACAAAAGAAAAAGAACACGCGCTCGATCGTTTTCGCGCTTCCGCGCGTGACGGTCAGAAAAACGAAAAGCGCCGCCGCGGCTACGAGCGCGATCTTGAAGGCTTCGCCGTTGCCGAAGTGCAGGTAACGGTTGAAAATCGGCGCGGAAGACGCAACGCCTGCGAATTCGGTCGCCGTGTTGCCGACATCGCCGCACACGAACAGCAGGAGGCACCAGAACGTCACCTTGACGCCGAAGTTCTCACGGATCAGATCGGCCAGCCCTTTGCCCGTGACAGCGCCCATTCGCGCGCACATCTCTTGGACTACCACCAGCGCGACCGTCACCGGAACGAGAAGCCAGAGCAGCGAGTATCCGAACTGCGCGCCGGCCTGCGAGTATGTCAGAATTCCGCCGACGTCGTTATCGGCGTTTGCCGTGATGATGCCCGGTCCGACGATGGAGAGAAACATCACGATCGACCGCCATAGCGTCGGCCGGCGCGCCGCAATGGCGGCTTGGCTCACAAGGCGATCCTCTGATCCACGATAAGCGCCGTCCCGTGCATGTCGGGCGGCGGCCCTCCAGGGATCGAGGGCAGTCCAATCAGGGCGTAGCGACGGGCTTCCACGAGCAGCGCCGTATGGGGGCCCGTCGCAAACTGCACGCCGCCGAAGAGGTCGCCATAGACCGCGTTGACCGGCGTAGTCGCCCACGTGCCACTGAGTTGATAGCGACCGTAACCGGCGACGGTAAGCAGCCTGTCGTTGAAGTGATGGGCCCAGCTCACGACCATTTGCGGCGCGCGCGTCGCGACCGTGTCGATCGATTGCCCCGCATCCGCGGGCCTGCTTAGATAATCCTCGACGCCGTCGAAGGTGAGATCGTCGGCCGGCAGATGCCATGCCAGGTAGAGTCCAACTTGCCGATCGCGCCCGAGCGTGCCGAATCCGTTGCGTTGCAGCAAGAAGAAGCCGTCGACGAAGCCGACCTGGGATGCGTTCAGCTTCGTCGTCGGAAACAGTTGGCGCCAATCGCCGAGCGCCACGTGAGCCTCGACGACCTTCGAGTTATGGTCGTAGGTCAAACGAATGCCGGCGCGATTCGCCCCGACGATCGTGTTGTCCACGAGTTGATACGTGGACTTCAGCCACACTCCCGGCCAGGACCAGGCGACGCTCCAGATGTTTTCCGGAATGCCGTATGGAGCGATCAGTGTCGCGTACGTCGGGTCGAAGCGGTGATATTCGATCGAGGCGACGTCCTTTCCGATATGCCTCGCGAGCTTGAAGTGCTCGTAGTTGCCGAAGTGCGAGGCGCCGGGGAAGCGCACGAGCGACGCGTCATACCAGGCGCGTCCGAGCTCGGCGAGCAGATCCCACGAACGCGCGGGATGGAAAAAAGCGCGTGCGCCGGCGATCGTCTCGGTCTGACCGGCGAGGGTGCTCGTGAAGAGCCGGCCCTGCACGCCGCGATAGATGTGCGGTGAAACGCCGAAAAAGGTCGTCGTTGAGATCGGATCGCCGCTGGTCCAAAAGTGCCCCACCTGTACGGAAAATCTTCCAACGTCGCCGCGGTCGAGCGCAAGCGACCCCATCGTCAGGCGCAAGTTCGTGTTCGGCAACGCGGGGAGCAGCGCATCGGTGACTTCGGCGCTGAGGCCGCCGTGATGCCACGTGCCGTCGACCCCGAGCAGCGGCAGCGAGGACGGACTCGCCGGCCAATCCTTGATTGTCGGCATTCCGGGGCCGAGCGTTTCAGCCGTTTGCGCGCCCAGCGAGGGAACCACGCTCGTCAGCGGCGGCGGCGCAAAGACGAAACGATCGCTTTGGGCGAGATCGAAGTACCCGCCCCGAACGCGCCAACTACCGTCGGGCGCCGACGCCGAGGCGCCGAGAAGCGCGGCGGAGACGACGCTCGCGTCGTCCTGACCGGCGTGCGTCGGAAACACGATCGCGTACGGCACCACGCGCGAGAGCGCGTGGTCGTTCAAATTCGGGATGAGCGGCTCGCTCCAATACAGCGCGTTGGTCGTACTGCCGTTGACGCCGCCGAAGCCCAACGTCGCCGCGAAGTCAACTCCAGTTGCGTGATACGTTCCGGTAACACGGTATTGCGCCACGCCGGCGACGCCCGGCGTCACGGGCGCGCTCGTGAACCAATCGTACGGCGACATCGGCGAAATGGGTGAGCCCGCCGCAAAACGAGGACCCTCCGGCGGTTGCGTTCCGGGCCCTCGCGTGGCTTGATCGACGAAAACGTTCTCCCCGTTGCCTCCGAGTGAAAAACGGGGCGTGGGCGACGGCGCGGGCGAGGGCGTCGCAACCGCGACCACGGCCGCATGAACGGCCGCAACGATCACCGCGACCAGCACTTCAGCTCACGAGCGATGAAGAATTCCACGATCTTTCTCATGACGAGCAAATAAAAAAACTGCCGCTGATTCGGCGGAGTCTGGTCACCCGTTGGGGTCTCTCGACCTTTCCGGGCAGCGGCGTCTCTTCGTGCAGACGCCTCACCTAACGAGGAATCCCTCACCAGAATACCCGCGAACGCCGCATTGTCAAGCCCGCGTTTCG
>JAFAQW010000137.1 GCA_019245995.1 Vulcanimicrobiota bacterium
ACCCGATCCTCGACGGCATCGCGCGCGGTAAGCATGAGGATCGGGGTCTGCACGCCCTCGGCGCGGGCGGCGCGCGCCACCGCAAATCCATCCATGCCCGGCAGTCCCACGTCGACGACGGCGGCGTCGTAGCAGCGGCGCAGGAGATGATCGAGGGCGGCCTCGCCGTCGCCGACCACGTTGGTGGCGTACTTTCTGGTTTCGAGCATCTGTCGAATCGCTTCCGCCACCGGAGCGTGATCTTCCACGACCAAAACCCGCATGGATGAGACTTCTTCCTAGTACTTCAGCGGACCGGGGAAGGCGATGGTAAAGGCACCGCTGAGATACGGATGTTGCCCCGGCGGCTGGACCTCTTGGAGGAGGAAGCGGCACGGCGCGATCTGCACCGCTCCGTAGTACACCACATCGCGAGTGATGTACGGATTCGCATAGGCGTCGTAGCGGATGCCGAGATACGCATGCGGGATGGGGTAGAATTTCAACCGCGCGTAGCCGCCGGACGAGTGTTGGTTTGTCAGGAAGCCGTCTGCGTCGTGATCGTCGCCGTACCACTGCTCGGCTTGAAAATCCAGGTCGCCGTAACGGGCGTGCGCGAGCAATCCCCACCGTTGGTAAAGATCGGCGAAGGGGAGGCGCCCTGTAGGGAGCACGCCGAGCGTACCGCCGAGGGCCGTTGCGCCGATGTCGACTTCGCCGGTATTCGACTCGACGAGCTTCTGACGCAGCCAGAGGCCGACCTCGGGTTGCTTGTTCCACGTAAACTCGCCCGTCGGAACGGGCTTGCCGCCGTACGCGGCGCCTTGGTAGGAACCGAAAGCGACGGTCAGGTCGGCGGTGAGCTTGCCGAAAGTTCGTTCCGCCATCACGCCCCAGCGAGGCGACGAGAGCGGCAAATTGTTCAAACCGACGTGGGCGCCGTAGTAACCGTACTGTTGCAGATCGTCGAGACGCTGTCCCGGCGATTGCGCCAGCGGAAGCTCGAAGAGCCCGCCGCGATAGAGCGTTTGCGTTCGCGCGTTGTAGCCGGCGGCGAAGGCGAGAAACGTCCCGCCGGGACCGCCCGCCGCGCCGAGACTGTAGTGCAAGAATGCCGTGATCGGCCCGATGTTCCCGCTGCCCAAAATGATACCGCCGGGCTGCCACTGGCGCGCGCCGGCCGCGGGGTGCTCGTCGTACTCCACTTGATACCGCATGGCGAAAACCGTCGTGCCGTGCTCCGGCAACGGCAGACGATATCCATGCGAACGAAAGTAGTTTCCGAACGCGTTGAGTTCCGGCAAAACGCTGTGACACTGTCCGCAGCGTAAGTGATAGCGTTGCGCAAAAATCGGGATCGCAGACGCCGGCGCCGATGCCGCCGCGAAGAGTGCCGCGAGCGCCGCGGCTGCGACGCTACTGCGCAACGATTGCGGCCCGCATCGGGGCGCCGTAATGAAAGAAACACCCGAAAAGATAGGTTCCCGGCCGATCGGCCGTTATGGTTTGCGACGACGCTCCGGCTTGCATCGCGCCGCTGCTGAATCCACCCGACAGACTCGTGCCGTGCTGCATCGTGGCGGATACGCCGAACGGCGAGCCGGCGGGAAACTGCGTCGCATTCGGGATCAGCGTCGCGGTGTGCGGGAAGCTATCGGTGTTGACGAAGCGGATTTGCGTACCGACTGCCACCGTCGTAATCGGCGGCGTGTAGCCACCGCTCTGACCGTACGGCGTCTTCGAGGGCTGGCTGAGCGTCAGGTTCACCTGGATCGTCGTGCCGCCCCCTCCGCCCGACGACGTCGGTATCCCGCCGGCGGTACAGGCGGTAAGGAGCGAGAGCGTCAGTGCGATGCCGTAGCGCGGACTCATCGGTTGGCCACCTCTCTCTTCTTATGGAGCGCGTCCACGATGGCGTCGCTCATCGCGGTGGAAGCCAGCATCGTTTGCGCGAGCCGACCCTGCGCGTCAAGAAGGTAGACGAACGTGGTGTGACGCTCGCTCTCTCCCGGCCGCGCTTCCTCCGAGATGACGCCGAAGCGGTGCATGACGGCATGGACGTTCGGTGCCGTGCCGCTCGCAAGCAGCCAGTAGCGAGGGTCGGCGCCAAAGCGTTGCGCGAGCTCGCGCATCACGGCGGGCGAGTCGCGCTTCGGGTCGAGCGTGACCGTCAACAGACGGGCGGCGATGCCGTCGCGGCGCAGCCGCTGAGCGGCGTCGGAAAACTGGGCGTTGATGAGCGGGCACGCATCGGTGCAGTGCGCCGAAACGAAGGTCAGCACCACCGGCTCTCCGCGCAGCGCCGGCAGCGTAAACCGGCGCCCGCGTTGGTCGACGAGATCGGCCCGCGGACCGATCGGATCCGGCCGTCGTTCGAGATAGCCTCCAGGTCCCGGCGACGCCGTTGGTCCCGGCGTGGCGCCGGCCTCTACTTGAATGACGTCGCGCATGTTGAGGCCGGCGTAGTGAAACGCGCAGCCGATCAAATAGATGCCGGGCTTCGTGAGCTTCACTTTGACGGATTGACCGGCGTTGAGCGCGCCGCTGCCATAACCGGGACCCAGAATGCCGTTGCCGCGCGGGCTAAACGGAAGACTGGGATTGCTGGGGAAGTGCGCCGGCGGCCCGTGTGTTTTCTCGATGACGTTGAGCGTGTGCGGGGTCGTTTTCGAAAGATTCGTGATGGTGATCGTTACGCCGGGCGTAAACGCGAGCACTTGCGACGTCTTGTTTTGCGTGTAACCGCCGACGGTTCCCCATACCGGGTCGTTCTCGACCCCGATCTTGCCGCTCGGAATGCCGACGCCGATGGCGGCGGAGGGCAGCGGTGAGGGCGAACCGCCCCCACCGCCGGCGGGTGTTCCTAAACCGCCGCCGTTCGTGCACGCCGAGATTGCGCCTGAGGCCAGCGCGGCGAAAATCGCCGCCGCTCGCGGAGGCGTCATTGCGCCGGCTTCGTGGCCTGCGGTCCCGGTGTCGCGTTGGGAGCGACAACGAAGACGTCTTGCATGCCGAACGCGTAATGGAACGCGCAGCCGATAAGGTAGTTGCCGGCCTTTCCGAGTACGACCGTTACGGACTTGCCCGGACTAATGACGCCGCTCGCATAGTTCTTGCCGAACTTGCCGCCCGACGGACTGAGCGACAGTTTCGGATTCTTCGGAAAGACGGCCGGCGGACCGGAAATCTTACCGACGGCGTTGAGCGTGTGCGGATGTGAGGCCGAGATATTCTTGATCGTGATCTTCGTGCCCGGCGGGAAGCCCAGCGCTTGCGAGAACTGCTGCTGCGTATATCCACCCAGCGTCGCCTTCCAGAACGGATCTTTGACCGCTCCTAGGCCTTCGCTCGGGAGCTCCGTGCTCACGGTCCCCTTCTGGTGATTTGGAAGTACGTAGGTGATCTGCAGATCCGGCATGTTCGGCAAGGTCACGGTGCCGGTGTCGCCGACCGGGCCGGTGCCGCGCGCGGCGCACGCCGCGAGCAATGCGCCGCCGAGCGCAATGCTGAAAGCAATCTTTTTCGACATAGATCCTCCAGGAAGCAGAGAGTGTGGCGTTAGCTTACGGAGCGTTGATAAAAAAAGTCTAAAGGCCTTCCTAAGTCGACTACGGGCCCTTAATGGCGTCGCGCATTGCCGCGGCGACGTTTTGCAATGCGGGGTCGCCGGAAGCATCGGTTATGGCGCGAGAGAGCTCGTCTCGCGCGGCGCCGTGACGGCCCTGGCGGAGCAATACGACGCCCAGCGCGAGGCGCGCGCGGGCGTACGCGGGCGCGAGCTCCAACGCCGAGCGCAGTTCCCGTTCGGCTGCGACGTAGTTGCTCAGGCGCTCCTCCGCAAGCGCCAAATCGTAATGCGCGATCGCATACGAAGGATTGGCATGAAGGAGCTTTCCGAAGTCTTCCCGCGCCGTCGCAGCATCGCCGCCGTGCAGCGCGACGAGCCCGCGCGAATAGAGAGCGCGCGCCGATTGCGGGTCCAGCGACACGTAGCGATCGGCGATGATCCGCGCTTCTTGAAGATCGCCGCGCGCGAGGTCGACGGCAATCAGATTAGCCATTGCGGCCAGAAATTCGCGATCGAGCGCCAGGGCCGAGCGAAGGGCTCGCGCCGCATCGTCGTAGCGATGCAGGTTTGCATACGCCAGCGCGAGATCGTACCACGCCGTGGACCCTTTGGGCTCCGGCGGCCGAAGCGCGGTCACGCGCGCGAACTCCGCGGCCGCCGCCCCCCAATCGGCGCGTCCTTGCGCGGCGAGTCCGATCTTGAAGCGCTCCTCTACTTCGCGTTGCGTCGCAAACCAACGCAACGCAGGGAGCGAGGTCGTGCGAGGGACCGGCGTAGCGGGGCTATAGGTTTGAGCCGCGGTTCGATTCAGGGTGGACGCTGCGAGGAGGGCGGCGAGAAGCAGAACCCGCATCGGTCACGGAGTGTTTGGGACGCCGGGAAGCTGCGCGTCACGCGCCCGCGCCGATGCTGCAGCTCGCTCGGGCTTGCACTCCCATCCCGTTCGGCCGGCCGAAGTGATCGGCCCGAGCAGCTCCGGGGCCGACGAAGGCACCAGCGCGCCCGCCAGCAGCGTCTCGATCGAAGCCGCTTGCGCCATGGCGAAACGGCCGCAAAACAGGCTGCCGGCCAGCAGGGCGGCCGCTAGCGCCGGTGCGGCAAGGCTTCTTGTCACGCTTTCTATCATAGCCGAAAGTCTAAAGAATCGGTGAAGCGCCCCTTGGTGGTCGCTGCGGCGGTGCTTCTCGCCTGGCCGGCCGCCTGGCGGGCGGAGGCACAAGTGCCCATGACGGTGGGGTCCGTCCGCGACCAGGAAGGCCGGGCCGTCGAAGGAGCGGCGATTAGCGTCGAACGCTCCTCCGGACCGCGCACCTCCACGACGACAGACTCCACCGGAACCTTCGCGCTGCACGTCGCGGGAGTTACCCGACTGCGCGTGACCTGCCGGTACTGCGCCCCCGTGTCGGTGGAGGTGCACGAAGGCCAGCCCGTCGTCGCTCTGGTGCGGCGGTACGTCGCGTTGACCGAACGCGCCCCGTCTCCGTCGGATCTCGAGAATCTGCCCTACGCGCACGTCGAATCTGCCGTCGGCTTACGCCCCTTCACGCTCGTGGCGCAAAGCAGCAGTCCCTATCCCGGCACGACGCTCAGCGACCGC
>JAFAQW010000146.1 GCA_019245995.1 Vulcanimicrobiota bacterium
CGCTGACGCCGCCCTGGACGTATACCTCGAACGGCGGACGCAGCGGCGCGTCGCAGGAGAGCTCCAACGTCGAGCCGGCGACGAAGGCCCCGGACGACATCACGACCGGCTCCGCGTAGCCGGGCACCGGTCCCGGCTCCGGACGGAACCGCGCGTTGAGCGGCAACGCCGCCTGCAGGCCCGCAGCGAATCGGCGGACCCGCGCGGCGGAACCGAGAGCGATGGCCTGCACGATGTCGGTGCGCGATTCTGCCGCTCGCGGATCGACGTCGAAACCGAGCGTTTCGAAGAGCGCGGCCCAAAAGTCCAAGCCGCGCAGCGTCTGCGCGACGGTCTGCGGTGCCAGGAAGAGCCCTTGGACCAGCGCGCGGCCGAAGCCCAGCGACGGCCCGAGTGCATCGCCCAGCCCAGGCGCGAAGAGGGTCGCGGCGACGCGGTCGACCATTTCCGCGCGTCCGGTGACGTAACCGCCGGCCGGGGCGATGGAGCCGCCGACGTTTTTGATCAGCGAACCCGCGAGCAGGTCGATTCCCCGCGTCGGTTCGCGCTCTTCCACCAGCTCGCCGTAGCAGTCGTCCACGACGACGGCGGCCGCAGGCGCCCGTTCCTTCACGAAGGCAGCGGCGGACTCGCACTGCGCGACGCTCAACGAACGGCGCGGCGCGTAACCCCGCGAGCGTTGGACGAAGACCGTCGCGACGTCGGACTGCCGCAGAGCCGCGCCGATGGCATCGAAGTCGAGCTCGCCCCGAGCCTTCAGCGGCACTTCGTGATACCGTACGCCGCCGGACACCAGCGCGTGCGGCGCGTCGCAAATGGCGTTGCGCAGCGTGTCGTAGGGCGCGCCCGAAACGGAGAGCAGCGCCTTTCCCGGCGGCGTGCACGCGCGCAGCGCCGTCACGATCGCATGCGTGCCGCTCACGATGGACAACCGGGCCAGCGCGCGCTGCGTTCCGAAGACGCGGCACAGCAACGATTCGTATGCGCCGCGCGCCGCATCGTCGTAGCCGTACCCCGTCGTCGCCGCGAGATCGCTCTCGACGATCCCTTGGTCGACAAACGCGCGCAGCACGTTGACGGCGACGGTCTCCTGCGCCGGATACTGCACGTCGCGCACGCGCGCGTACGCGGCGATCGCCGCTGCCCGCACGCGTCCCTCGATTCCAAAACGTTCGCACAGCGGTTCGATCATGCAGTCGGTTTATGCTGAGCTTGTCGAAGCACGCCGTGCTGAGCTTGTCGAAGCAGGTGCTTCTCGTACGCGCGAACGAACGGCAGGTAGACGACGGTAGCAATGGCTACGTTCAGCGCCACGAGCGCGATCGCGCGAACGTCTTGCGTCGCGAGATACGTCGAAACCACCGTCGGGATGGCAGAGGGTACGTAGAGCGCGGCGCGTGCGACGAAATCGTGCGCGACGGCGGCGTAGGTGAGCGTCGCGAGCAGCAGCGGAGCGACGACGAACGGCAGCATCAGGTGCGGATTGAAGACGACCGGCGCCGCGAAGAGCAGCGGCTCGTTGAAGTTGAAGAGCGACGGCAACAAGGTCGCGCGCCCGATTCGCCGTAGCGACCCGACGCGCGAGATCGCGAGCAGCGCCGCAAGCGGGAGCGTCGCGCCCGCGCCTCCCGGAAAGACGAACAAAAAGAGCGACACCACGACGATGTACGGCAGCGGCCCGTGCCGTTCGAACGCGTTGGTGTTCTGCAGCTGCATCGTGAGGTAGACCGGCGTCACGATGGAGGCGAGCACCGCGGGTCCGTGAATGCCCGCGGTCCACAGCAGCGTCTCGATCAGCACGATGAGGAACAACGCGGCATACGTATCGCCGAGAAGCGCGATGGGGTGCATCGCGGCCGCGATCGCGCCCGGCAACGAGAAGCCCGCCGCCGCGACGGCCGCGAAGGTGGCGGCGGCCAATGCGGCGCCCGCCCAGTCCGCCGCCGGTCCGGCGACTCGCGGGCGGAGCAACCAGATCCAAAACGCCGTGACGCCGCACGCCAGGATCGCGAGAAAGAGTCCCGAGGGCCCCAGCGACCGCAGGTACCCTTCCGGCCCAAGTCCGTTCGGTCTCGGCAGCGAGAGCGCGAACGCCGCGAGGCCGCCGGAGAGGAGAGCCTCGCGCGAGTACGCCGTCGCACGCGCGAGGCGCACCGAAAGGATCACCACGAGCGCGGCCGCCATGATCGCGAACGACGGCAACAACGCGGAGGCGACGCGCAGGCCCAGCGGCACCGGTGCCGCGTGCGGCGCCGGAAGCTCGACGACGAGAAAGAACGCGAACGCGCCCAGCAATCCGAGGAAACTCCACGGCAGCGCGTCTCGAATGGCGGCGATAAACGGCAGCTCGGCGATGCGGCGCATGAGCGGAACGACGATCCGCTCGAAGGCCTCGGCCGCGTTAGAGCCGGCGAACCACCGCTTCGACGCGACCGACGATTTCGACATCGCTCGCGTAGATTGGCGCCATTGCCTGATTCTCCGGCTGCAGCCGGATGCGGCCCGCTTCGCGATAAAAGCGCTTCACCGTCGCCTCGCCGTCGAGCATCGCCACGACGATCTCGCCGTTATCGGCGGTGTGCTGCGGGCGTACGAGGATCAAGTCGCCGTCGAGAATCGCCGCCTCCACCATGGAATCGCCTTTCACTCGCAGCATGAACGCGTCAGAACCACGCGGAGCGAAATCACTGGCCAACACGAACTCGCCCTCGACGTCTTCCTGCGCCGTGATCGGCACGCCGGCAGCGACGCGACCGAGTACGGGCACGACGACGACGTCCGGCGTCCCGGGGGCGCCGCTCGGACGCAAGGCTCTGGGCTTGGTGGGATCGCGGGCGATCAGTCCGCGCCGTTCCAGCGCCTTGAGATGCGCGTGGATCGTCGAGGAAGACGAAAGGCCGACTCGCTCGCCGATCTCGCGAACCGACGGCGGATAGCCGTGCTCGGCGGTGAAGGCACGGATGACGTCGAGAATGCGCCGCTGCCGCTCGGTCGCTGGTCTCTCGATGGTAGCGGTCCCCATATTCCTCCCTCGCAGAATGCCAGCCGTCTGGCACCCCTGGCGCGTATAAGACTACCATGAACG
>JAFAQW010000064.1 GCA_019245995.1 Vulcanimicrobiota bacterium
GGGTGGAGACCTGCATCAGGTAGACCAGCAGACCGACCGTGGCAAGCCACACGAAATTGAGAAAGATCGCGAGCTTCGCTGGGACGAAAGCGCGAACGAAGAGGCGGTGATGCGAGTACCAGAGCGAGGAGACGACCGCAAACGTCCACACGTAGGCCGACAGCCATAACGGCCGATGCCATAACTCTTCGACGCGCGCGGGGATCGAAAGATTCAGCGTCAGTTCGGCCAGCGAAAATGCGATGACGATGTCGGAGAAACTCTCCAAGCGCCGAACGAGATGTTCGGCGCTTTCATCGCCGTGATGCAACATCAGGCGAGTTGGCGTAACACGTACTGTAGGATGCCGCCGTGCCGGTAGTATTCCGCTTCGTTGGGCGTATCGATACGCAGGCGAACCTCGAACTGGATCGCCTTGCCCGTCTGCGCGTCAGTCGCTTTCACTCGGAGCTTCTTCTGCGGTTCGACGCCGTCCGCAATGCCGCTAATATCGTAGATCTCCTCGCCGGTGAGACCGAACGTCGAGCGATCGGACCCGTCGAGAAACTCAAGCGGCAAAATTCCCATGCCGATTAAGTTGCTGCGATGAATTCGCTCCAGCGATTCCGCGATGATCGCCCGTATCCCGAGCAGATGCGGGCCCTTGGCCGCCCAGTCGCGCGACGAGCCGGAGCCGTACTCGGCGCCGGCGAGCACGATCAGCGGCGTTCCGTCGGCGCGGTATCGCATCGCGGCATCGAAGATCGAAAGCTCCTCGCCGCTCGGCAGATAGCGCGTGACGCCTCCTTCGATATCGGGAACGAGCGCGTTGCGCAGCCGTACGTTGGCGAACGTGCCGCGCATCATCACGTCGTGATTGCCGCGACGCGCACCGTAGGAGTTGAAGTCCCGCGCTTCGATCCCATGCTCCATTAAATACCGGCCCGCCGGACTGGAGCGCGCGATGCTGCCGGCGGGCGAGATGTGGTCGGTCGTCACGGAGTCGCCTAGCACGGCGAGCGCGCGCGCGCCGCGCACGTCTTGCAACGGCGGCGGCTCGACGGGCATGCCGTCGAAATACGGCGGCTTCTTCACGTATTCCGATTTGGGATCCCACGCGTACCGTTCCCCGGTTGGAACGTCCAGCGCGTTCCAGTTCGCGTCGCCCTTGAAGACGTCGGCGTATTCGCGCCGGAACATCTCGTCGTTGATGCAGCGGGCGATGGTTCCCGCAATCTCGTCGTTGCTCGGCCAAATGTCGGCGAGCATGACCGGCGTGCCATCGGAGCCGTAGGCCAAAGGCTCGCTGGTGAGGTCTACGTCCATTCGCCCGGCCAGCGCATACGCTACGACCAGCGGCGGCGACGCCAGGTAATTCGCGCGCACCTGCGGATGAATGCGTCCTTCGAAGTTTCGATTTCCCGAGAGGACCGCCGCCACGATGAGATCGCGATCCGCGACGGTCTCCGCAACGTCCGCGGGGAGGGGTCCGGAGTTGCCGATGCAGGTCGTGCAGCCGTAGCCGATCACGTTGAATCCGAGGCGATCGAGATATTCTTGCAAACCGGACTTCTGCAAGTAATCGGTAACGACTTTGGAACCCGGCGCGAGCGACGTCTTGACCCACGGTTGCGTGCGCAGCCCGCGCTGCACGGCATTGCGCGCGAGCAGGCCGGCGCCGATCAGCACCGAGGGGTTCGAGGTGTTGGTGCAACTGGTGATCGCGGCGATCACTACCGCGCCGTCATCGAGGTCGGTCGCGGTCTGCGAGATCGTCGCGGTTCCGCCGCCACCCTCGCCATAGAACCGTTCGACGGCGTCGCTCGCGCGGGCGCGCGCGGCGGCCCACTCCGTGAACGCCTTGCCGAAAGAATGTTTCGCGTCGTGCAACGCAACGCGGTCTTGCGGGCGGCGCGGTCCGGCGAGACTCGGCTCGACCGTTGACAAATCGAGCGACAGCGTGTCGGCAAACTCCGGATCGGGCGTGGCGTCCGTGCGGAACAAACCCTGCGCTTTGGCGTAGGTCTCGACCAGCGCCACGTGCTCCGCGGGACGCCCCGTCAAGCGCAAATATTCCAGCGTGCGGTCGTCGATTGGGAAGATGGCAACCGTCGAACCGAACTCCGGCGACATGTTGCTGATCGTCGTCCGATCGACCACGGGCAGCGCGCCGACGCCGGTGCCGTAGAACTCGACGAACTTTCCGACCACGCCCTTGCGGCGCAACATCTCGGCCACCGTGAGCACCAGATCCGTTGCCGTGACGCCTTCGCGCAGCGCGCCCTCAAGACGAAAACCGAGGACCTCCGGAACGAGCATGGTGACCGGTTGTCCCAGCATTGCGGCTTCCGCTTCGATGCCGCCGACGCCCCAGGCCAACACGCCGAGACCGTTCACCATCGTGGTGTGCGAGTCGGTTCCCACTGCGGTGTCGGGGTAGGCGACGCCTTGGTCGAAGACGACGCGCGCCAAGTATTCGATGTTGACCTGATGCACGATGCCCGTGCCGGGGGGAACCACGCGGAAGCCCGAGAGCGCCGCCTGTCCCCACTTGAGAAACGCGTACCGCTCGCGATTGCGCGAAAACTCCAACTCGGTATTCCTTGCCAGCGCATCGTTCGAGCCGAAATAGTCCGCTTGAACCGAATGGTCGATCACTAGCTCGACCGGTTGCAGCGGATTGATCGCCCGCGCGAGCCCGCCCATTTCGGCCATGGCATCGCGCATCGCGGCCAGGTCCACGACGCACGGAACGCCCGTGAAGTCCTGCAGCAACACGCGCGCCGGTGTGAATGCGATCTCGCGCTCGCGCCGCGCCTGCGGGCTCCAGCGCGCGAGCACTTCGATGTCGTCGCGCGTCACCGCCGATTCGTCTTCGCATCGCAGCAGATTTTCCAGCAGCACCTTCAACGAAAACGGCAAGCGCGAAGCGGCGCCGACGCCGGCGCGTTCGAGCGCGTCAAGGCGAAAATATTGATACGAGCGGCCGCCGACTCGCAGGGTGTCCAGCGATCCGAAACTATTGCGCGAGCGATTCATGAGCGACTCGTACTTTGGGGTCGCCGTCGGCGTAGCCTTCGATTTTCAGCGACGCTTCGCCGCGACAGAGATCCCAAAGGGGCTGCGCGACCAAGGCGAGACGCCATGGCTGCAGGCCCAGAACGCGCTCGAACTCCCCACGTTCTTGGGGAATCTCGCGAGACAAGCGCTCGAGCGCGGCGCGACGTACGAGCAGACTCGGCGGAAGATCCGCTTGTCGCGCGATTTCTGCGATCGCGGCGTTCAAAACGTTCACCACCGGCTCGCGGGCGGGCGTTGCGGGACGCGCCGGCCGTTGAGGCAGTTCGTCCTCAGCAAGAGCTTGCGCGCGCGCGACCGCATCGAGAATCGCCTGGCCGAACTGCCGCTTGACGTTGCCGTCCAGGCGTCGCAACTGCGAGAGATCCTCCAATCGCGTCGGCTTGATCACGGCGAGTCCTCCAACGACGTCATCGGGCAAGACGTAGCGCACTGGAAGATCGCGTCGCCGCGCGATGCCGTCGCGCATGCGCACGAGCTCGTTGAGAATTCCGAGCTCGCGCCGATTCATGCGCGTCGCGCCCGGAATGCGCAGGTACGCGCGGCGCTCGTCGAGCCGGTAGTGCTCGATGTCGCCGAGCTCTTCACACTCCTCGTAGGCCCACTCGTACCGGCCTTGCTCCACGAGCCGCGGGCAGAGGGCGTCGTAGAGCGGCAAGAGATGAACCACGTCATCCACCAGGTACTCGATTTGGCGCCCGGAAAAGGGCCGCGCCGACCAATCGCTGACAGTTTGTGACTTCGCCAACCGCACGCCGCACACGCTGCGCACCAAGTCGCCGAGCGAGACCTGCATGCCGTAGCCGAGGAACGCCGCCATGATCTGCGTATCGAAAACCCGCGACGGCACGATCCCGAAGCGATCGGCGAAGATCTTGAGGTCGGCGGAGAGCGCGTGACCGATCACCGTGGTGTGCATCAACGCCGCCGCCAGCGGCTGCAAGTCGGAAAGCGTTACGGCATCTACGACCGCCACGCCGTCGTCGAACGCGATCTGGACGACCATCAATCGCGGCGCATAGGTGCGTTCGGCGTGAAATTCGGTGTCAAGCCCTACGCGTGCCGCGTCCTGCACGCGCGCGCACAGCCGCTGGAATGCCACCGGCTCGTCGACGATGGGAGCGTTGGTCACGACGACGGCGGGGCGGTTGGGGTATTGCGGCGGAAATGGAAATGCGGGCACCGGTGGTGCCGGCAGTAGTGCCGTGCATAGTTGCCCGCGCGCCACTCGTAGCCGTGCACGGCGACGGTCACGCGATCGCCGAAGATCGTCAGGAGTGCACAGACTGGAATCGCGATGGCGCACATGGTCCACACGTGCACCCAAACCGGCACGCGAAAGCTCGCGGCCGTCGCCGTGGCGACCGTGCCTCCGAAACCTGGAATGACGCGGACGGCCAGCAAAAAAGCCGGCGAGGCGACGGGAAAGCGCCGTACCCACGCAGGGAGCCGGTCCAGATACTCGTGCAGGTCGAACAACCGCGACGCATGCCGATTGATCCAATAGCCGAGCAATGCCGCCAGCACCAAGCCGACGGCATCCACGGCCGTCCCCGTGACCGGCCCGAAGATGGCGCCGTTCATGATGGCGAGTGCGTCCGTGACCGAGAACGGCGCCGATGCGACGAGCGCGAAGATCGCGACCGCCATCGGATAGGCGAGGAAACCGATCGTCCGGATTTCGTGTTCGACCCGGGGCTGGTGCCGAATCACCCAAAAGGCAAGGAGAAACGACGCTGCCATCAGCGCGAGAGCCGCCGCCTTGCGAAGGGAAAGAGTCATCGCATGATAGCGCGGACGCTCGCGACCCTGCTCTGTGGAGTCGGCGTCTACGTCTCCGCTTTTATGTTCGACAAGAGCCGTCGGGCGGCGCGAGGCGAAGTCCCCGGACCCAGCGTCGTCAAGACCCGGCGTGCGCATCTTTTGGGAGTTCCAAACTCCCTGCTGGGCCTCATTTACTATCCGGCGATCGCCATCGCCGTCTGGCTGCTTGCGCAGCGCTGGGAGCTGCTGGTCGTCCTCGCGATCGCGCTCGGAGCCGCGATAACGTCCGCGGTTCTCGCCTATTCGCTGCTCTTTATCACGCGCCGTCAGTGTCCGTACTGCTGGACGGCCCACAGCGTGAACTGGGCGCTCCTCGTCCTCTGCGGCTGGCTCTTTTTGCAGGCATCTTGAAGTCCGGTCCTAGTATTTGGTATCATCGCCCTCTCTGGTCAGGACGGCACGAACGTCGCCGAACCGCCGGAAGAGAGGGCCGGACGCGTAGCGGTAGTTCTACGGTTCGGTGAACGGCAGTATAGAAAAGGGGCGGAACGAGTGTTCCGCCCCTCTGCTATTTGGCTTTTATCGCGTCGATCATCGCCTTGTACGCCGGGTCGTCCGTGGGGTGGCTCGAGAACCAGGATTCCAGCATCTCTTCCGCCACGGTGGACGTGGTGGCGCGCAGGCTCAAGCACAGGACGTTCGCGTCGTTCCACTGGCGCGCGCCCGCTGCGGTGGCGGCGTCGTTGCAGAGCGCCGCGCGCACTCCGGGCACTTTGTTGGCCGCGATGCTGACGCCCGTCCCGGTCCAGCAGCACAGCACGCCCGAGTCCGCGCGCCCGCGCGCGACAGTCTCCGCAACCTGCGTCGCGACCTCGGGCCAGGCGTCGTCTTTCTCCGTTAGCAAGGCGCCGAAGCGTTCGACGTGATGGCCGCGCTCGCGCAGCCAGCGGTCGATGCGCTCCGCCAGTTCGGCCGGCATGTCGCTCCCAATCGCGATGCGCATCGCTAAAGGTTTTCGCTTTCGCCCGGCGGGAGACTGCTCTCCGTGAGCTCCGTCCGTTTGGCGGCGACGGTCATTCTCGCGCGCCCCCCATTCGAGGTGTACCTCACCCGCCGCAGCACTCGCAGTGCGTTTGCGCCGAATGCCTTCGTGTTCCCCGGAGGAACGATCGAGGCTCAAGACGTGGCGCCCGCGGCGCAGGCCCGCGCGGCCGGCCTCGATCACGCCCGTTTGGCGGACGAGTTCCGCGCGAGCGTCTCGCCCGAGCTCATCTCCACCGAGCCGCCGATCGACATGGACGCGGCACGGGCGCTGCTGGTGGCGGCCGTTCGGGAGCTCTTCGAAGAGGCGGGTGTGCTGTTGGCCTGTACGAGCTCCGGCAAACCCATCGAGCCGGGTGGCGCGGACTGGCACGAGATCGCGCAAGCGCGGCAACAGGTGCGGCGCGGCGTCGTTTCATTCGCCGGATTTCTAACTGGGCGCGGTTGGTATGCCGATGCGCGCGCGCTGCGGCTCTTCTCGCACTGGATCACGCCGCCCAGCGAGCCGCGGCGTTACAACACGCATTTCTTCTTCGCGGCGGCACCGCCCGATCAGGCGGCGTTGGCCGACGCTTTCGAAACGCACGACGGCGTGTGGATCGCGCCACGCGACGCCCTCGAGCGTTTCGCGCGGGACGACATGCATTTGGTGTATCCCACCGTCAAGCACCTCGAGCGGCTCGCGGCGTTCGACTCGGTGGAATCTGCGTTGCGCTTCGCGCGAGCCAAACCGGTCGTAACGGTGATGCCGCACGACGCGGGCGACGACTTCCAGATACCGCCCTCGCTGGAAACGGCGTGGTAACGCTCGTTCGCGCCCCCAACGCCTCCGCGATGACCCTGAGCGGCACGAACTCGTACGTGCTCGACTGCGGTCGCGGCACGGCGCTGGTGATCGACCCGGGGCCCGCGATTGCATCGCATCTGGCCGCTATCGTTGCCGCGGCGCAATCTCGGGATCTCGCGATCCGGGCTATCGCATTGACGCACGGTCATCCCGATCACGCGCTGGGCTCGCCGGGGTTAGCCGCTCGGACGGGAGCGCCGGTCTACGCCCATCCGGCCTGTCGCGCGCCGCACGACCGCGATCTGCCGCTCGAAGACGACTTGCTCGTCGGCGTCACGGCCCTGCGCGTCGCCGACGCGCCGGGCCACACGTTCGATCACGTGGTGCTGTACCTGCCGCGGGAACGCGCGCTCTTCACGGGCGATACAATCCTGGGCGAAGGGACCGCGGTGATCGCTCCGCCGGGCGGCGCATTGCGTCCCTACGAGAAGACGCTCCAGCGCTTGGCGCGCGATTTTGCCGATGCCGAGTCCATCTATCCCGGTCATGGCCCGCGGGTCGCCGACGCGCAGACGAAGATTGCCGAGTACGTCCAGCACCGCCGCATGCGGGAAGAACAGATCGTGCGAGCGCTGCGCGATGGACCCGCGACGATCCCGCGAATCGTCCGCAACGTCTACGGACCCGCGCGCAGCGTCCTCTGGCCCGCAATGGCGCGTCAGGTTCTCGCGCACCTCATCGCACTGGAAGAGGAGCGGCGAGTCGCGGCGCGACCGCTCGATCGTGCGATGCAGCCCGATGAGGCGGCAATGCTCAATCCTCGCATCGAGGAGATCCTTGCCCCCGGAGAGGCCGCCGTGGCAATCGCCGAACTCGGCACGGAGATGCGTCTCGAACGACTGTATGAGTACCGCCTGCTCGAAGAACGCGACGCTTCGTGATCCGCCGCGCGTCGCCGTTCGCGGCTCTGCTCGTGGCGCTTTGCGCATGCGGTCAAGGCGGCGTTACGCTCCCAACGCGATCGCGGCCCGGTCCGCAGCCGTCATCGTGTTACCGCATCAAGGTCAGTCCCACGACCGTCAAGGCGACCATCACGTTCTACGGTTGGCCGGACAACTCGCCACCGGGTGACCAAATCGCGCACCCCGTGATTCATCGTCGTGCGGAGGGCGCCGGCACCTACTGTAATCCGACCACGTTTGCAACGGAGCGCGCGAACGGCAAGCGAATTCCCTACGGCATCAAGATCTACGTGCCGTTCCTCGAGCAGTACTTCATTCGCGAGGACCTTTGCGCGGCGTCGGGCCCGACGTCAGGCAGCGGCAGCCAGGGATGCCGCAAGCTCTGGTTCGATCTGTGGATCGGCGGCGATGCAAAGTCAAATTCGCGGGAGGTGGTCGAGTGCGAGCAACGGCTCACTCCGAACCGGCAAGTCTCGGTGATCCTGTACCCCGGCGACGGATTGCCCGTGGCGCATCCGGGACCGATCTACCGCGACGCCCCGCCACCCAACGGGAGTTGCTATGGGAAAGGCGACGTTCGGCGCTAAGGGACGCTCTCGAGAGTGAGCACGACCTTGCCGAACTGTTCCGCCGAATCGAGTCGATGAAATGCGGCGACGCCGTCGTGCAGTGCAAAGACTCGATCGATCGCCGGACGCAGGCTGCCTCCAAACAATCGTAGCACCGAGGCGAAATCGTCCGGGCTCCCCATCGAGGTCCCCAAGATGCTCACGTGTTTCCAAAAGAGCGGAAACAGCTTGAGGGTCGCGTCGCCCACGGTTCCTCCGTACACGACGATGCGGCCGCCGGGGCGCACCGCGTCGAGCGCTTTGCGCAGCGTGTCGCCGCCGGACGAGTCAACGACGAGGTCGATCTTCTCCGAACGCAGCGCCTTGTGCCAGTCCGGCTCCGTGCGGTAGTTTAACGCGAGATCGGCGCCGAGTGCGCGGGCGCGCTCCAGTTTTTCTGCGGTGCTCGACGTCACGATCGTTCGCGCCCCCGCGGCTTTGGCGAACAGCAATACGAACGTCTGCACCCCACCGCCCACGCCGGGAACGAGCACGGTCTCGCCGTGCTGCAGGTTTCCGCGCGTGAATAGCGCGCGAAACGCCGTCAAACCGGCGAGCGGAATCGCCGCAGCTTCCTCCCACGAGAGCATGGCGGGCTTGCGGTAGAGGTTGCTCGCCGGCACGGCGACGTACTGCGCGAACGTTCCGTCGCGCGGCATGCCGAGGATGCTCGACCGCCTCTCGTCCCAAACGTTTGGATCGGGCCCCCAATCGAGCATCGGATCGATGACGACCTCGTCGCCCGGGTTCCAGCGGCGCGCCGCCGTGGAACCACAGACGGCAACTTCGCCGGCGCCGTCCGATCCCAGCGTCACGGGTAGGGCGACCTTGGGATAGAGTCCTTGCGTGATGAAGACGTCGCGGTGATTCAGCGCGGCGGCTCGCACGCGCACGAGCACGTCCGCGTCGCCGAGCTCAGGTGCATCTATCGTATCGATTCGCAGTTGTTCGGGGCCGCCGATGGCGTGCAGGCGCAGTGCCTGCATCGCCTCACTCATGCAGCGTAAAGATGAATCGTACCGAGGCCGGCTGCACGAACAACGCGTCGGTCGGGAGGTTCGCCAGGTATTGCGTGTCGTGCGGACCGGCATAGAGGCCGGGATAGGGAACGCCGGCCTGATAGCGCGTGAACGGCCCGGAGACGGCGTTGAAGATGTTCGTCGCGGCCAACGTGAAGTCGAGGCGGCCGAAGTCCTTGCCGATTGCGGCGTCGACCAGCGTGTACGGCGGTTGAGCCAGCGTATTGTTCTTGCCGGCAAACGTGAAGGCCGTGGAGGCGCGCCAACCGCGTTGCGCCCACGTGAAGACGGCGGAGGCCTGCTGTTGCGGTACCCCGAGAAACTGCTGACCGTCCACGAGCGTTCCACCCGACGTGGGATTGGAAACGAACGGGCCAAGGGCGTACGGGTACGCGACGTTGAGACCATAGGTCAGCGTCGCCATAAGGTTGAGCCGCGCGAATCGTTGCTTGTAGCGCACCTCCGCGCCTTCGTAGACGGCGTTGCCGATGTTGATCGGAATCTCATAGGCGAATCCGGGCGCCGTCCCGCAAAAGCTGCGGCTGCCGCCGCCGGGATAGTAGTTTTCGATGGTGTCGCGCAAGTTCGAGCGATAGAGCGAGACGTCCAGGTTCGACGAGTTCGAGAATAGGTGCGAAAAGCCGAGCTCATACTCGGTCGCATGCTCGGGGCGCTCGTTGGGGTCGCCGTTGGGCACCACGCAGTTCGAATCGACCGGCCCGAGCGCCGGATTCGGCTGCAGTTTCCCGTCCACCACAATCGGAGGAAAGAAGTAACGCTCCGCTAGCAGCGGCGCGCGAAAACCGGTTCCGGCCGAGAAGCGCACGACGCTCGACGCGCCGATATCCTGGCTCACGCCCAGACGCCAATTCAGCGTCGTTCCGAACGTTGAATAGGACGCGTCGTAAATCCCCGCGGAGGCACGAAAGTGCGCGCCGATCTGCTGCGAGCCGCGCACGAAATAGGAGTTGATGCTCTGGGCCAGCGTCTGCGGAATGCCGAGGCCTGAAAGGGTCTCCTGGCGCGCGTAGCCGCCCAACTCCCATTCGCTCGTTTCAAACGTGCGTCCCCACGACGTAGCTTCGTTGTATCTCCGGTCGAGATGCGAAACGTCGTATGGCGATACGGCGCCTCCCTGAAAATCGACGTTGTTGTCGCTTGCGAAGAGATCGGCTAAAAGGGTCCCCGCGCCCAACGGCGTTCGGGAATATGCATCGTACGCACGAATGCTCTGAGCGAAGTTTGCGCTTCCCGGGCCGACGTGCTCTTCGAAGACCGGGTTCGCGACGGTATTGCTCTCCGACGAACCAGTCGGCGTGAAGCCACAAGCAGGTCCGGGACCGCGCAAGACGCAGGTCGGGTTTCCGGCGATTCCGTTCAGCGCACTCGACTCGTCGCGATTGTCGCCTAGGGTAAAAATTCGAAGGCCCGCGTCGGAGCGCTGCGAAAAATTGTAATCGAGGTTCAGCAGGCCAAGGCGAGCGGCGATCGTCGAACCGAGGTGCGTGTACGCCGGACAGTTCGGTATCTTGCTTTTTGTCGCAGGGCCGCAATAAATCGGGAGATCGTTCGCGGGGACCACGTACGCGTACTGATCGACTTGCCCGGCCTGTTGATAATCGCTTCCGGCAAAAGCGTAGCCGAGCTTACCGATCGTGCCGGTCGCGTTCAACCAACTCTGGGTGGTTCCGTAGGAGCCCACCGAGCTCGAAAGATTGAGATGTTCCTGTTGCGTGGGCCGCAGCGAGACGAAGTTGACTGCTCCGCCGAACGTATTGCTCCCCTCTAAGTCGGTCGGACCGAGTCCCTCCGTTACGTTGATGCTGTTGAATGCCGGAACGGCAAACTGCGACAGATCGATATCGCCCGTGTTACCGTCGTTGAGTTGCTGTCCGTCCAGCGTGATCATGGCCTCCGACGGATCGGGGCCGCGCAGCGACACGACGGCGGGAGCCGTCGGCGCGCCCGCGTCGGGATGTTGTATGACCGCCGATGGAACTTCTTGCAACGCTTCGATCGCGCGAGAATATCCCAGCGCGTCCATTTGGGCGCGCGACACGTCGGTTTCTGGAATGGCGTTACGATCGAGCGTGAAGCCGCCGTTGACGCTCACCTGGCCGATCGTGCGCAAGCGCGGCGAGTCGGTCGGCTCCAGCACGATGTCCACGCGAGAGTCGGCGGCGACGTCTCCGGTATTGACGGTGACCGTCGCGTATCCCGGCGCCACGACCGTGAGATCGTATCGTCCGGGAGGCGCTTGCAGGGCGAAGTTGCCCTTCTCGTCGCTCGCGGTGTCAACGCTCACCGCGCCGCGCACGCGCACCGTCGCGTGTGCGACGGGAGCGCCGGACGCCGCGTGAACCGTTCCGCCGATGAGACAGCAAGCGGCGATAAGCGCGGAGAACACTCCCCGAACGTTCGCTGCGCAAACTCCGCCAGGCCTTCCGACGACGTTCGACGTACACGCAACCAGATGGAAAACCGAGCAAGGAGCCTGCGCGCATTTCTTCGCGGCGTTGCGCGCTTACAGCGCAGCTTCACGATCGAAGCGGGGCCGGTGCGTGCGACGGGGATCCCCGCGATTCTCATCGGCGTGACCGGCGTAGTTTTGGCGGGCGGCGTGGCGGCAGCGCTCTCCAAAGGAGTCATGCGCCTTCCCGAAGCGCTCGGCGAGGCGCGCGGCTTAGCGGAGGCGGTAACGGGCGGCGGCTCGCCACGGTTGCCGTCGTGATCGAAAACGACGCGCTGGAAGCGCTCATTCGCAACAAGCTGCCGGACGCCGACGTCCGCATCGTAGATCGGACGGGCACGATGGACCATTTCAACCTCACCATACGCTCGAGCGCCTTCAGCGGAAAGACGCTGCTCGAACAGCATCGTGCCGTGTACGATGCGCTAGGTAACGCGCTTCGCGACGGCCGGGTGCACGCCGTCGAACTCAAAACGATCACCACGGAGAACGAACAATGCCCGACAGTTTGAACGACGAGATCCAGCGCGAAGTTACTGAGCATAAGATCCTCGTCTACGGCAAAGGCACGAAAGACGCGCCACGCTGCGGCTTCACGCTCGAGACGATCGAATTCTTCGATCGCTTCGGTTATCCGTTCGAGGTGATCGACGTGCTGGAGAATCAGCCGAAGCGCGACGTGCTCAGCGAAATGACGAAGTGGCCGACGCTGCCGAAGGTCTTCATCAACGGAGCCTTTTACGGCGACACCGACATTTTGGGGCCTATGGCCGAAAGCGGGGAGCTGCAGAAGACGCTGCAGGCTACGTTCGGCGGAGAAGTCGCGGCCGCAAAGCAAACCATCAACCTTCGCTAGTGCCGTTTACGACGATCGTCTCCGCGCAGGCATTGCGCGAGAGGCTGGGCGATGCCG
>JAFAQW010000077.1 GCA_019245995.1 Vulcanimicrobiota bacterium
CGCGCCGTCAAAGAGAGGCGCACCAAGCGCAAGCCGTGCAATTTCTGCATGGACCGCGCCATCGCCGTGAGTTACCGCGACGTCCCCCGTCTGAAGAAGTACGTCTCGGAGCGCGGCAAGATCGTCCCCCGCCGAATCTCGGGCAACTGCGCCAAGCATCAACGGATGCTCACGACCGCCGTCAAACGCGCGCGGCTCATCGCATTCCTGCCCTTCGTGACGGAGTAAGCCGTGCGCTTGGTTCTTCTCGCCGACGTGAAGGCGCTTGGGAAACGAGGCGACGTTGTTGACGTCGCCGACGGATACGCCCGCAACTACCTGCTGCCGCGCAAGCTGGCGGGCGAGGCCGATAAGGGCGCCATGGCCAAGCTCGATGCGCAAGCGAAGGCCCGCGAGCGGCGCGAAGCGCAGGAGCTGGCAGAAGCGCAAGCCCTGGCGTCGCGGCTGGAGGCGGCGAAGATCTCGGTCAAAGCCAAGGCCGGCGGCAACGGTAAGCTGTTCGGCGCCGTCACGAACGCCGACGTGGCAGCCGCCATCGCGCGTGACCTCTCCGTGGAGATCGACAAGCACAAAATCGAGCTGCCGTCGCAAATCAAGGCGCTCGGATCGTATCCCGTCGAGATCAAGTTGCATCGCCACCTCGTTGCCAAGACGACGGTTCAGGTGCAGTCCTCTTAAGTAGCCGTCAACGATGCAGCCGGCGTACGCGACCCGATTCCGCCGCAAGTTCGGGGTTGAAGACGAACTGAGCCGCTACGTCAGCGCGCTCTACGAGATGCTGGGCTCGGTGCTCGGGCCGGATAAATTGGTGCTGCGCGCGGGCAAGGTGAACGCGCTGAAGATGATGCGCTCCCAGAACCTTCCCGATCGGCTATGTGCGTTGCAGCGGCTCGTGCTCGAGGACCCCACCCTCGAGCGCGTGACGACGAGATCGCAGCAGCGCAAGGTGTTAGCGGAAATCGAAGAGACCATGGCCGACGTGGTGGCGCAGCGGAACGCCCAAGATGCAATCGAGCGGCGGGTCAACGAAAAGATGACGGAGCGCCATCAAGAGTACGTCAAAGACCTCAAACTGGAGGCGCTGCGCGAAACGAGCGGTCCCGAGACGCCCGCGACGCAGGCCAAGCTCGACGACTTGCAGAGGCTTTCCCAGCGCCATCTGGCCGCGTCCGCCTTGCAACAGCTTCGGCCGCAAACATTGCGCGACGTGGTCGGTCAAGAGAGCGCCGTGCGCGCGCTGCTGGCCAAGATCAGCTCGCCGTATCCGCAGCATACGATTCTCTACGGTCCGCCGGGGGTGGGCAAGACGACGGTGGCGCGCCTCGTGCTCGAGGTGGCGAAATCGCGGCCCTATACGCCCTTCGCCAAGGATGCGCCGTTCGTCGAGGCCAGCGGAACGACGCTGCGCTGGGATCCGCGCGAGACGATTAATCCGTTACTGGGCAGCGTGCACGATCCGATCTATCAGGGCAGCCGGCGCGAGTTTGCCGAGGCCGGCGTTCCGGAACCGAAGCTCGGCTTGGTGACGCGCGCGCACGGCGGCGTGTTGTTCATCGACGAGATCGGCGAGATGGAATCGTCGCTCCAGCTGCGACTGCTCAAGGTGTTGGAAGACAAGCGCGTGACGTTTGAATCGTCGTACTACGACGAAAGCGCGCCCAACGTTCCCGAGTACGTCAAGCGCCTCTTCCGCGAAGGCGCTCCCGCGGATTTCATCCTGATCGGCGCGACCACGCGGGAGCCCGACGATATCGATCCGGCCATTCGCTCCCGCTGCGCGGAGATTTTCTTCGCGCCGCTCACGGCCCATCAGATCGTCTCCATCGTAACCGGCGCGACTAAGCGTCTCGGCGCGAAAGCGGCGCGCGGCGTGCCGCAGCTCATCGCGTCGTACACGATCGAGGGCCGCAAAGCCGTGCAGATTCTCGCGGACGCGTACGGCCAGGCGCTCTACCGGCTCTATCCCGGCCGCCACGCCGAGGCGGTGAAGAACCCCACCATCGTCGAGGACGACGTGCACGCTGTGGTGCGCACGAGCCGGCTCGTGCGCCATACGCTGGTCAAGGGCCGCGCGACTCGCGAGATCGGCAAGAGTTTCGGCCTCGGAGTGTTGCACCACTTGGGTAGCCTCATCGAGATCGAGGCCGTAGCGTTTCCGGCGGCACAGAGCGGCAAGGGAACGATCCGCTTCAACGATACGGCGGGCTCGATGGCGAAAGACTCGGTCTTCAACGCGACCAGCGTCTTGCGCGCGGTGACCGGCGAAGACGTCGCCGATCTCGATCTGCACATCAACGTCGTGGGCGGCGGCAACATCGACGGCCCGTCGGCCGGCTTGGCGATTTTTCTCGCGCTGTATTCGGCCGTGACGAAGACGCCGCTGCCGCAAGACCTCGCGGTGACGGGCGAACTTTCGATTCAAGGAAAGATTCGCGCCGTCGGCGGTGTCGTCGAGAAACTCTATGCCGCGCGTCAAGCCGGCATGCGCCGCGTCCTGCTGCCCAAGGAAAACTTTCGAGAAGTGGACGCGCTGCTCGCCGGCCTGGAAGTCGTTCCGGTCGCAAGCGTCGATCACGTTTTGCGAAGCCTGCCGAACAAGCGCCGGCGCCGGTAACGCGACGTCGAGAGTGCCACCACGTGTGGCACACTATCCCCGTAAAATCGTAACTATGCACAGCGGGCTCACAAGGCGTTCACCGCGCGCGCGCCGCAAGGCTGCACGCGCATGAGCGCCCAACCTCTGCCGGCGACAATCGATCGCATCCCGCCCAACAACCTCGAGGCGGAGATGGCGGTGATCGGCTCGATCCTCGTCGATCGGGAGATGTTGGCCGCGGTGGGCGAGATCCTTCGCCCCGGCGACTTCTACGCGCACGTCCACGAGACGATTTACTCGGTGCTGTTGGAGCTCTACGAGCGCGGCGAGCCGCTCGATAAGATCACCGTCGCGGAAGAGTTACGGCGGCGCAACGTGCTCGAGCGGGTCGGCGGGCTCTCGTACATCAGCGCGCTGATGGATACGGTTCAAACGGCGGCATCGGCGCGCTACTACGCGACGATCGTGCGCGAGAAGTCCGTGCTGAGGTCGCTCATCCATGCCGGCACGGAGGTGTCGAGGCTCGGCTACGAGGGCGAAGAAGACGTCGCTGCATCGCTGGACCGAGCGGAGCAACTGATCTATACGATCGGCGAGCGCCGCGGCGTCACGGAGTTCATGCCCGTCAGCCGATTGATGAAAGACGCGTTCGATCACATCGACCGCCTCTTTCACATGCGCGGCGATCGCACGGGCCTGACCTCAGGCTTCCACGACATCGATGCGATGACGACTGGATTCCAACCCGGAAACTTCGTCATCATCGCGGCCCGGCCGGGTATGGGCAAGAGCTCCTTCGCGCTCAACATGGCCGTCGCCGCGGCTCGCGTCGAGTCGGAGCCCATTGCGTTCTTTTCACTCGAGATGTCGAACAACGAGTTGATTCAGCGCCTGATCTGCGCCGAGGCGCACATCTCGATGAACGACATGCGGCGCGGCAACATCAAACAGCATCAATGGGAAGAGATCTCGCGCGCCATGGGCCTGCTCAACGAGCTGCCCTTGTATCTCGACGACCTGGGCGCACTCACCGTCAGCGACGTGCGCAGTCGTTGCCGTCGCCTGAAATCGACGGCCGGCCTCGGCGCCATCTTTATCGACTACTTGCAGCTCGTTCGTCCGGGCGTGCTGGTGCGCAACAGCAATCGCAACGAGGAGCTGTCCGAGATCTGTCGCTCCTTGAAGATCACGGCCAAAGACCTCAACGTGCCGATCGTCGCGCTGGCCCAGCTCAATCGCGGCGTGGAAATCCGCAGCGAGAAACGCCCCATGCTGGCAGACCTTCGCGACTCCGGCTCCTTGGAGCAAGAAGCCGACGTCGTGGCGTTTCTTTATCGCGATGGGTACTATAACGCCGAGACGCCCGAGCCTGACCTCACGGAGTTCATCATCGCCAAGCATCGGAACGGACCGACCGGCACGGTTCGGCTGCGTTTCCAACGCGAGTACACGCTCTTCTTGCCGTACGGAGACGACTCGCACTTCCCCACCCCATAGAACGGACGCTTTACGAGCACAAGGGCTAATCGCGCGGCCGGTTAACCATGGTTGACGTTAACCATGGGTAACGAACAGCAGCGCGGGCTACTCGCCGTCGGAGTGGATCGCTCGCCCGTCCGAGCGCGCGAGGATTACGTGAAGGCGATCTACCAGTTGGGCGGCGGCGGTCCCGTGCGCGCCGCACAGTTGGCGCGCTATCTCAACGTCAGCCGGGCCTCCGTGAGCAAAGCAAAGCGGCTGTTGGAGTCGGAAGGACTCGTGGAGGTACAACGCTTGACGTCCGCGCCGATGCGGCTGACGTTGCGCGGGCGTAAACTCGCCGTTGCGATGGTGCGGCGCCATCGCATTCTGGAAACGTTTTTGCATCGGTCCCTGTGCGTGCCGCTCGAACGAATTCACGCTGAGGCGGAGCGCATCGAGCACGTGATCTCCGATAACATCGCGCTTCGTATCGCGGCGATGCTGGGACATCCTCAACGCGACCCTCACGGTCACGAGATTCCCTACGGCGATGGGGTCTCGGCCGTCGCGCCGTTGCCGTCGCTGGCGAAGGTGGCGGCGGGCACGCGCGCCCGGGTGATCAGCCTCGACGATCGCGACGAGCGCGCCGTCGCATCCCTCGCCGGCGACGGGATCCTTCCCGGGAGCAGCGTGCGCGTCGAGCAGAACGATGTCGCCGGCGTGCGGGTGCGCGTCGGAAAGCGTGTCTTGACGCTTCGTCCGAAACACGCGGAGCTGGTACGGATTGAGCGATAGTTACGGGGTCGGCGCGACCAGCCCGCGCGTCGTTGCGGCGGCCCGGGATGCCCTGGCCGGGAGGCGCCGAGGGTGGCGCGCGCTCTTGCCGTTTACCGGCCCGGCCTTCGTCGCGTCGGTGGCGTACATGGACCCGGGCAACTTCGCCACGAACATACAGGGAGGCGCATCGTACGGCTACCGGCTGCTATGGGTGGTCGTCCTCGCAAATCTCACGGCGATGCTCTTCCAGAGCCTGTCGGCGAAGCTCGGCATCGCAACGGGAAGGAACCTCGCCGAGCTTGCGCGCGACAACGCGCCGCGAGCCGTGACGCTGGGGATGTGGATCGTCAGCGAGTTCGGCGCGATGGCGACCGATCTCGCGGAGTTTCTCGGCGCCATCATCGCGCTCTTTCTGCTCTTTCACATTCCCATGCTCGCGGGCGCGCTGATCACCGGCATCCTCACCTACGCCATCCTGGCGCTGCACCGGTTCGGATTCCGGACGATGGAAAGCGTGATCGGCTCCCTCGTCGGAGTCATCGCGGTTTGCTACCTCGTCGAAGCGATCGTAGCGCGGCCGAACTGGGGCCAAGTGCTCTATCATTCCGTGGTGCCGTGGCTCGGCGGGTCGTCGAGCGTGCTGCTGGCGGTCGGCATCGTTGGTGCCACGGTCATGCCCCACGCGATCTACCTTCACTCCGCGCTGACGCAAGACCGCATCGTCGGCGAATCGCGCGCAGAGCTCGCGCGCATCGTGCGTTTTTCGTACGTTGACGTCATCATCGCGCTCAGCATCGCCGGCTTGGTGAATCTCGCGATGATGTTTATGTCGGCAGCGGTATTCCACGCGGCCGGCCATTCGCGAGTCGCCGACATCACCACGGCGTACCGGACGCTGGAGCCGTTGCTCGGCAACCTGGCGGCATTCGTCTTTCTCGCTTCCTTGATGGCCTCGGGAATTTCGAGCTCGGTCGTGGGCACCATGGCGGGGCAGGTGATCATGCAGAGCTTCGTCGGATTCACCGTGCCGATTTGGGTGCGACGGCTCGTGACGATGCTCCCTGCGCTAATCGTCGTGGCGGTCGGCCTCAACGTGACGCAGACGCTGATCGTCAGTCAAGTGATCTTGAGCTTCGTCTTGCCCGTGCCGGTCGTCGCGTTGGTTTGGCTCACCGCGCGCCGCGACACCATGGGTGCCCTCGTCAACGGGCCGGCCGTGACGCTGCTCGCGGTCGTGGCCGCGGGCGCCATACTCACGTTGAACGGGATTCTGATTTGGACGTCGCTCCATCCGCGTTGAGCGCGCCGATGTCTTGCTCGAGATAGGACCGGGAGAGCGCGACGTAGACGCCCGCCGATACGTCGATCCACTCTGCGGCCTCGCCTTCGAGCGCCTTCTTCACCTTCGCGGGCGCTCCGGCCGCTACGACGCGTGCGGGTATCGCGCTCCGTTCGCCCACCACGCTGCCGGCCGCAATGAGAGCGCCTTCGCCGACCGTGCAGCCGTTGAGGAGCGTCGCGTTGCTTCCGATCAAGGCCTTTTCCGCGATGCTGCAATCCTCCATCACGGCGCAGTGTCCGATCGTCACGTCGTCGCCCACGATCGTCGCGCCGCGCTCGCTGACGTGGACGACCGCGTTGTCTTGAACCGACGTGCGCGCGCCGATGCGGATCGGGCCGTTGTCGCCGCGCAAGACCGCTCCGAACCAAATGCTGGATTGGTCGCCGATCTCGACGTCGCCGATCAGAACGGCCGTGGGAGCGATGAATGCCGACGGCGCGATTCGCGGCCGTTTTCCCCGATATTCGATGATCATGCGCGATGCTTCGGAGCGAGCGGCATCGAACCTGGGGCGGTGATGCACCGCCACCGAACGCCGCTTCGCGGCATCAAAGCGACGCCGCGGCCCAAGCCGAACGATCCGAACTACACCGACGTCAACTACGCGTACGCCGGCCGGCCGGGGCGCATCCACGAGGTTGTGGAAATCGGCGGGCGGCAACTCGCCAAGGTGGGCTTCGATGACCGAAAAATCGTGTATTATCTGCTCGAGGACGTCGAGCTCGATGACCGTGGCGACCGTCGAACTTTCCACGACGCGGCCGATGCGTAAATGGCAGAGCTTGGAGGGCCGGCGGAGAGATCGTGGAAGCGGAGGGCCCGTGCCGACGTAGCTCAACGGTAGAGCAATCGCTTCGTAAGCGATAGGTTATCGGTTCAAATCCGATCGTCGGCTTTGAGAAATAATGAAGAAATTGAAGTGGTTACGCTTGGGACTGGCGGCGCTCGGCGTCGCGCTCGCCGTACGAAGCCTGATTCGCAGGTTTCAAGAGCTCTCGGAAGAGGAGTAGCTCTGGCTCGCGCTTAGGCCTCGACGTAGATTTCGTCGCGCTCCACGGTGACATCGAACGTCATGAGCGGGACGACGGCCGGCAGCGTGAGCGCATCGCCGGTTTTCACGTCGAAGGTCGCGCCGTGGCGGGGGCACACGATGCACTCGCCTTCGAGCGTTCCTTGTTCCAGGGGTCCGCCGTCGTGCGTGCACACGTCCTCGATCGCGTAAATTTTGCCCTCGACGTTGCAGAGGAGCATCCGCACGGAATCCGCGACGACCTGATGCGTCGTTCCCGGCGCAATGTCCGACACTTTGGCAACACGGTGTTTCGCCACTATTGCATAGGTGGGAGGCGCACCGTCACGGGGGGCTCCCGAAACGTGAACGCGCAGGATTGACTCACGTTGGCTTCCACGACCGTGCAGCGCCATTCGTAGCGTCCCGGTTGCAGCGGCAGCGGCCCGATATTAATGGCCAGCGGAGAGTCTAACGGCGTTCCGGGTGTGACGCCCGGCGGCCGGCCGACTTCAAGGTCCGCTTGAATCAACATCGGCTGCGGCGATTCCGGCCCCGGAAGCAAAACGGCGTGACCGTCGCTATCGAGAAGCTCGATGCGCAGGTGGTGCTTGCGATTGGCCGCCTCCCACGGGACCTCGAATTTGATCGCAATCGCCGACGGCGTAGGCATCGGGCCCGTCGCGGACCACCCGCCGCCGAGAATGTAGAGCTTTCCCTCGACGGCTTGAGCGCTGTCGGCAAGCAACATGATGATCTTCCAGGCACTGGGCGGCGCTTCCATGGCCCAGCCCATTGGGGGCCGCCGTTGACGGCGCCTTCTCACGTTCCCCGGGAGCAGCGATTCGTTGCGCGAATCGTACGGCTGCGCGAAGGAGGCATGGCCATGGCGACGCTCCCGTGGGAATCCGATTACCAGCTAACGCTCGAGAAGGCGAAGCATGAGGACAAGTTCGTATTCCTGGACGTGTTCAACCCTGGTTGAGGGGGATGCCAAGCGCTGGATACCGTGACGTATCCCGAAACCACCGTCGTCGAAACGATCGTTGCCCACGCCGTTCCGATTCAATTCGATAACTCGAAGCCGGAGAACGAAAAAGTTTTGCATAGCATCCACCACATCTGGACACCCGACATTCGGATACTGGCGCACGACGGATTCGAGCTCTATCACTGGGACGGCTTTTTGCCGCCGCCCGAGTTCGCCGCGCGCACGCTCTGCGCGTTTGGCCTAGCCTACTTGCGGCTCAAGCGCTTCGATAAAGCCGAAGCGGTGTATCTGGACGTCCTCCGGCGCTTCTCCACCACGTACGCCGCGCCGGAGGCTCAGTACTATCTCGGCGTCACGCGCTATCGTCGCGATCCGGAGAGCGACGAGTTGCTCGCGCAGTGGGGCCATCTTTGTTCGCGCTATCCTTCGAGCGAGTACCGCGTCAAGCAATCCTTCAAGGAGCTTCCCACATGACGACGCGCAACACTGATTGAAACGCCTGATCGTCTTCGACCTCGACGGCACGCTCGCGCCCAGTAAGGGCGCGATCGACGATGAAATGTGCAAATTGCTCGAACGGCTCCTGCGCCTCATTCAAGTTGCCATCATCTCGGGCGGCGACTACCCGCAGTTCGAAAAACAGGTCATCGGGCGACTTCCTGGGGCGACCGATTTCTCGAATCTCTCCATCCTTCCAACGTCCGGTACCAAGTTCTACCGATATCAGGGCGATTGGCAAAAGTTGTACGCGGAAGATCTTTCCTCCGACGAAAAAAAGACGATTGAAGACGCGATCGAGCGCGCCGTCGCGCAAACCGGTTTCCAGCCGGAGCAAACCTGGGGCGAGCGCATCGAAGATCGCGGGACGCAGATAACCTATTCGGCGCTCGGTCAGCAAGCGCCGCTCGAGGCGAAGGAACAGTGGGATCCTGACTTTTCGAAGCGCAAGCAGATCAAGGCAATTCTCGATAAGACGCTGTCGCAATTCTCGGTGCGCCTCGGGGGCACGACGTCCATCGACGTTACCCGTCCCGGCATCGATAAAGCCTATGGCATACGGAAGCTGCGCGACGTGTTGCGCATACCGATCGATCAGATGCTCTTTATCGGCGACGCGGTCTTTCCCGGCGGCAACGATTACCCGGCGCTTCAGGCCGGCGCCGAAACGATCCAAGTACGCGATCCCAATGAGACGAAGCGCGTGATCGAGGCAATCGTCGCCGTCGCCCGGTAGCGCTTCGCTTGACTTCACCATCTCGCCGCGGGCGTGATATCATTCGACGGGGGTGCGCCTCTCGGAGGACGATTCGTATGTGGAAGAACCGGGGCGTTCGTAGCGCAGTCATCGCGGCCGTCTCTACGCTGCTTTCCGCGTGTGCGGCGAACGAGCTCGGCCGCAATCCGCCCGCGGTGACGCCCGCGGGTTTCACGGGGCACACAATCGGGCGCGCATCGTCATACCGGGTACTTTATCGCTTCGGGTTCCATGGGGTCGGCGTCGCCCATACACCGCTCGCGGGACTGCTCAACGTAGGCGGCCTGCTCTATGGTACGACGGCCGAGGCTGACACTCGCAGTAGAGACGGCGGTACGGTCTACAGCATCACTGCGGCCGGGCATCACAAAACGCTACACTATTTCTTCGATCCATACCACGTCCGCGGTCCCGACGGCTATGGGCCTATGGCCGACCTTACGGAGGTTAACGGCACGCTCTACGGCACGACGAACTTCGGCGGCGGCCTTGCGCAAGGCACGGTCTACAGCGTCACTCCTACGGGCACCGAAAGGATCTTGCACTCTTTTGGCTACCTGCCTGACGGCGCACAGCCGCAAGCGGGTTTGACAGAGCTCAATGGCACGCTCTACGGCACCACAACCCTGGGCGGCGTCGCCGGTTCCGCGTGCGTTTGGCCATGGAATGACGGCTGCGGGACGATTTACAGCGTCACTCCATCCGGCGCGGAGCACGTGCTGTATCGTTTCAGCGGCGGCTCCGACGGTGAAGGCCCGGCGGCGCAACTCGTAGCGATCAACGGCGTGCTGTACGGCACGACCCAGTACGCCGGTGCCACCGCGGGCCCAGCCGGCGCAGGTACGGTTTTCGCCATAACGCCCAATGGCTCGCTGAAGGTGCTGCACGCCTTTGGCAGCAGGCGCGGAGATGGATGGACTCCCGTCACCGGGCTCGTCGCGGTAAACGGCACCCTGTACGGTACGACGAAGAACGGCGGCCAGTACGGCGACGGAACGGTGTTCTCCATAACGACGGACGGCCGTGAAAAAGTGCTCTACAGCTTTCGGGGCGACCCCGACGGTTGGCAACCCGAGGCCAAGCTGACGTACCTCAACGGGATGCTGTACGGCACCACGCGGTTCGGTGGAGGTTCGGAGGCTTGCGGCCACCTCTTCGGTTGTGGAACGGTGTACGGCATTACAACCAGCGGTGTTGAGACCGTACTCTACGGCTTCACCGGCGGCCTCGACGGCGCGTTACCGCTCAGCACGCTCGCAGTCCGTCACGGCACGCTTTACGGCACCACCGAACAAGGCGGCGACGGCGCATGCAAGCGGCGAGGCTGCGGGACGGCCTTCGCGTTGACGCCCTAACGGCGTCGAAGGCTTTAAGGGCCGCTACCCGACGGCGCCTTCCATCTCCATCTTGACGAGACGATTGAGCTCGACCGCGTACTCCATCGGCAGCTCCTTGACGAAGAAGTCGAAGAAGCCGTTGACGATCATCGCCGTGGCGTCGGCCTCCGAAAGCCCGCGCGACATCGCGTAGAAGAGCTGCTCCTCGCCGATCTTGCTGACGCTGGCTTCGTGCTCGACCGTCGAGCGTTGCTCGTGGATCTTCATCGTCGGCTTGGTATCGCTCGACGACTCCTCGTCCATAATCAGCGCGTCGCAACGCACTCGCGTCTTGGCACCGACGGCGCCCGAATGGATTTCGACGAGTCCGCGATAGGTCGTCTTGCCGCCGTGGGCGCTGACGCTCTTGTTCGTGACGACGGAAGTCGTCCTCGGCGCGACGTGGATCACTTTGGCACCGGCGTCTTGGTGCTGAGCCTCGCCTGCAAAGGCCATCGAAAGAATCTCACCCCGCGCGCCCTCGCCCATTAAATAGATCGACGGATATTTCATCGTGAGACGCGAGCCGATGTTGCCGTCCACCCATTCGA
>JAFAQW010000040.1 GCA_019245995.1 Vulcanimicrobiota bacterium
CATCGCTCCACCGGTCCATCCGGTGCTGGTCGCGCTGAAGCCGACGTTCGAGCGCCACGCGATGACGCCGCAGCCCTTCCTCGACCTGATCGCGGCGAACGTACAGGATCAGTACGTCACCGACTATGCGACCTGGAAAGAGCTCGAAGGCTATTGTAACCTCTCCGCCGCACCCGTGGGACGGATGGTGCTCGAGGTCTTCGACGTCCGCGACGAGCGCGCGCAACGGTTGTCCGACGACGTCTGTATCGGCCTCCAACTGGCCAATCACGCGCAAGACGTTAGTCGCGACGCAATCCTCGGACGCAGATACCTCGTGCAAAGCGACGTGGCGGAGGCCGGAGTTTTGGGCGCCACCGAGAGAATGGTCGCACGCGCCCGAGAACTGTTGCAATCTGGGCGGGAGCTCCAGCGGCGCGTGCCTCGGCCGTTGCGGCTGCAGATATCGCTCTACTGTCGTGGAGGACTGGCCATCTGTAACGCCATCGAAGCGATGGCGTACGACACCGGGCGGCAGCGGCCGCACGTTACGCGCCCCACGAAGGTATCGCTCGTACTACGCGCCGCAATAGAGAGTTTTTCGGGAGGCCAGTCTCGCGGATGATGAGCCAGCAGCGCGCGGAGCGTTTCAATCGCGATATGGCCAAGCGCGAAGCCGGCAATTTCTATTGGGGCTTCATTTCCCTGGCGCACGGCGAGCGAATGGCGATCTATGCCTTGTATAACTTCGCTCGTCAAGTGGACGACGAGGCCGACGCCGTCGGCGTCGAAAATTTGCCGGCGCGGCTTGCTGTGCACCGCGAGCGGATCTCGCGCTGCGTGCGAGGCGAGCCTGGAGACGATCCGATTTTGCGCATCTTGGGCGAGGCGGTGGACCGCTACGCGATTCCGGAGGCGGAGCTGCAAATGCTGATTGACGGCGTGGAGATGGATTTTACCAAGTCGCGCTACCAGACGTTCGACGAGTTGCGCACGTATTGCACTTTGGTCGCCTCCGTCGTGGGACGCATGTGCGTGCGAATATTCGGTTTCGACGATCCCATCGCGCTCAAAAGGGCCGACGATTTGGGAATGGCGCTGCAGCTGACGAACATTCTGCGGGACGTCCGAGAGGACATAAGCGACATGGGCCGCGTTTACTTGCCCCAGAACGAGCTGGAGCGATTTGGGATTCCCGAAGCGGCCCTTTCGGCCGGCGAGATCTATCCGGGGTGGACCGATCTCATCGCATACAACGTCGCTCGCGCGCGACGTTTCTTCACGACCGGCTACGACGTACTGCGCCACATTCCGCGGCGCCCCGGAGCCTGTGTGGCGACCATGGCCGGAATCTATGAGGAACTGCTCAAGAAAATCGAGCGTGATCCCGCACTGCCGTTGCGCGCGCGCGCCGCGCTGTCCAAGAGCGAGAAGCTGCGCGTCGTCGTTCGGTCGTGGCTATCGAGCGCGTAGCGGTCGTCGGAGGCGGGCTCGCCGGGCTTTCGGCGGCGCTTCGGCTCAAAGCAGCAGGCCTTCGGGTCGAACTCTTCGAGCGCAGCCGCCTCTTGGGCGGCCGCGCTACGTCGTTCGATATCGGCGGCACGGAGGTCGATAACGGACAGCACGTCTTCTTGGCGTGCTGCAACGAGTTCATCGAATTCGCTTCTGCCGTCGGCATGGCCGACAAGCTGCGCGTGCAGCCGCGGTTCCAAGCGGAAATACTCGCGCGCCGTGGGAGGTCCGGACGTCTGACCGCCGGAGTCTTACCCCCGCCGCTGCACTTGGCTCCGTCCTTTGCGAAATATCCGCACCTTACGCTACGCGAAAAACTCAACGTCGCGAAGGCGCTCGTGTCGGCGCTGCGCCGGCCAGCCGGCGTGATGCCACAGGGGAGGAGCGACACTCCCGATGTCATGCTGAGCCAGCCTGCCCTGAGCGTAGTCGAAGGGAAGCATGACGGTGCGAAACACGAAACGTTCGAGCAGTGGCTGCGGCGTAACCGCCAGGGCGCGGGTGAACGCCGCGCATTTTGGGACCCGTTCTTCATTCCGGCGCTGAACGCGCCGTTCGATCGCGTGAGCGCGGATGACGCGCTCTTCGTGTTGCAGACGGCCTTCTTGCGCGACGCCGGCGCCGCCCGCTTTGGTTTCTCGACGGTGCCGCTGGCACACTTGGCCGCCGCCGCCGCCGCCAAACTGGACGCGGTCCATCTGTCGACGGGCGTCGCGTCCCTCACGCTGGGCCCTCCCGGTGTCACCCTTGGCCTGTCCAAGGATGACCGTGCGGCATTTGACCGAGTGATTCTCGCGGTACCGCCTCTGGCCGCCGCCAAATTACTCGGCGATCCGACGGCGTACGGGGTTGAAGACGTCGATACATACGAGCCCTATCCGATCGTCGACGTGCATCTTTGGCACGACGCCGGCGTGCTGGGATTCGATTTTGCGGCCGCGCTCGAATCGCCGCTGCAGTGGATCTTCGAGAAGGCGCCGGGCTATCTATGTTGCAGTTTCAGCGCGGCGCAAGAGTACTTGCGAATTCCGACGGCGGAGCTCGAGGCCCTCGCGTGGCGGGAAGCGCAAGCCTTCCTCCCGCGGCTCCAACCTGCGCAACTGCTGCGCGGCGCCGTCACGCGCAACCCCGAAGCGACGTGGCTGCCACGAATCGGCGCAAAACGCACGGGGCAGCGAACAAACGATCCCCGGCTCGCCATTGCGGGATCGTGGACCGAAACGGGCTGGCCCGACACCATGGAAGCCGCGGTGCGCAGTGGCAAACTCGCGGCCGATGCGTTACTGCAACCGCCGGATCCGGTGAATGCTCTCGCTCGGACGCTCGTCGGGCCGCGTCCATGCGGCCCTCCTGCTGCGACGCTTTTTCGGGAGAACGAAGTTTTGAAGATCGCATCCTGCGATGCCCGAAAAAGTCGGAGCCCTCGCTTAGAGCATTCACCGGATCCGGCGGTTTTCTTAAATCGCGCCGTGGGATGGCTGCTGCAGGCGCAACATACCGACGGCTGGTGGTCCGGCGAACTGGAGACGAACGTCACGATGACCGCGGAGCATGTGCTGCTTTCTCGGTTTCTCAACCTGCCGCTCGACGAGTTCCGCGCCGGTGCCGTCGCGCATATCTTGCACCACCAGCGCGAGGATGGATCGTGGGCGTTGTACTACGACGGACCCGCCGACCTCAGCACGACGATCGAAGCCTACGTCGCACTGAAAGTCCTCGGCGTGGATGCCCAGCGCGACGAGATGCGCGAGGCGCTGGCCGTGATTATTCAACAGGGCGGGGTGGCCAACGCGCGGGTCTTCACCAAGATCTGGCTCGCGCTCTTCGGCGCGTATCCGTGGAGCGGCGTCCCGTCGTTGCCGCCGGAGGTTGTGAACTTTCCGTTGTGGATGCCGTTCAATCTGTACGACTTCGCATGTTGGGCCCGGGGAACGGTCGCGCCGCTGACGATCGTCGTCTCGAAGCGTCCGGTCCGCAAAAATCTCGGCGTGGACGTCGCTGAGATCGTCGCTCCGGGCACGGAAGCAGAATGCGCGCGCGTCCGCGGGCGGCGCCACTGGCTGCTGCTCGTCGAGCGGCTGCAAAAACTCTACGAATCTCTGCCGCGCCAGCCGAAACGGGACGACGCGCAACGCAAAATCGCGCAGTGGATCGTCGAACGGCAAGAGGCGGACGGCAGTTGGGGCGGGATCCAGCCGCCGTGGGTGTATTCCCTCATCGCGCTCGACCTCATGGGCTATTCGCTCCACCATCCCGTGATGCGCAAAGGCATCGAGGGCATGCGGCGGTTCGTGATCGACGATGCGCAAGGCTGGCGGTTTCAGGCATGCATGTCGCCGGTGTGGGACACCGCTTGGGCGGTTCGCGCGCTGGCGCTCGCGGGTTTCGAGTCGGGCCACCCGGCGATGCAGCGCGCGGTGAAGTGGCTGCTGCGCGAGCAGATTCCCGACGACGCGCCGGGCGACTGGCGCATGAAGTGCAAGGAAACCCGCGGCAACGGCTGGGCCTTCGAATTCGACAACGACGCGTATCCGGATATTGACGACACGACGATCGTGGTGCTCGCGCTACTCGAAGGCGGCGACCGCCGCGCCGTGGCGAACTCCGTCGAACGCGCCATGCGCTGGACGCTGGCGATGGACTCGCGCAACGGTGCCTGGGCCGCCTTCGACCGCGACAATACCCGCGAGTTGCTCTACGACATGCCGTTTTCGGATTTCGGTGCGATGATCGATCCCCCGACCGAAGACGTCACCGCCCACGTTCTTGAGATGCTGGCCGCGCTGGGCTACGACGCGTCAAATCGCCACGTCGCGCGAGGCCTGCAATATCTGCGCGATACGCAGAAACCCTGGGGATCGTGGTACGGCCGTTGGGGAGTGAATCACATTTACGGCACCTGGTGCGTCGTTTCGGCGCTGACGGCACTTGGGGAGGGCGGTGACATGGTGCGGCGCGCGGGCGATTGGCTCATCGCGGTGCAAAACGACGATGGCGGCTGGGGCGAAAGCTGCCATTCGTATGTGGATGAATCGTTCGCGGGCGTCGGCAAAAGCACGGCGTCGCAAACGGCATGGGCCGTGTTGACGCTGCAGCTCGCGGGCGTTCCGGACCATCCGGCAACGCGACGCGGCCTGACGTTTCTTTGCCAACGCCAACGTCGCGATGGGACGTGGGAGGAACCCGAATGTACCGGGACGGGGTTTCCGCGCGACTTTTATATCAACTACCATCTCTACCGCCATCTCTTCCCGACCATGGCCCTGGCCAATGCGACTCTGCGTCAGCGGGACTCCCCGCCTCGCCCTGTCCAAGGGGAGTCTCAGTGTCACCCTGAGCTTCTCGAAGGGGGACATCGTGACTCCGCACTAAAGGAAACAACCCAACCATGACCATGCCGCTGCAGCAAAAGCTCGCCGTCGCGAAATACATCGCCGGCAAAAGACTCAAGGGCGAGAAGAAGTATCCGCTCGTGCTCGAGTTGGAGCCGTTGCTTCAATGCAACCTGGCATGTGCCGGCTGCGGCAAGATCCAGCATCCGGACGAAACCCTGCGCCAACGACTGAGCGTGGAGCAATGCATCGCGGCCGTAGAGGAGTGCGGCGCGCCGATGGTCTCAATCGCGGGCGGCGAGCCGCTGGTTCACGAGCAGATGCCTCAGATCGTGGAGGAGCTCGTCAAGCGCAAGAAGTTCGTCTTTCTCTGCACGAACGCGCTGTTGCTGAAGAAGAAGATCCACCTGTTCAAGCCCTCGGTCTACTTCGTGTGGATGATCCATCTCGACGGCATGCGGGAACGCCACGACCAATCCGTCTGCCGGAGCGGCGTCTTCGACAAGGCGATCGATGCCATCAAGGAGGCGAAGGCGCGGGGCTTCCGCGTCTTCACGAACACGACGTTCTTCGATCAAGACGGCCCTGATTCGATTCGCGAGGTGCTCGACTACCTCAACGACGAGTTGAAGGTGGACATGATGCAGATCTCGCCTGCCTACGCGTACGAGAAGGCGCCGGATCAAGAGCATTTCTTAGGCGTTAAGCGTACGCGCGAAATATTCCAAGCCGCATTCGCGGGCGGCAAGCGCAAGAAGTGGCGCCTCAATCACAGCCCCCTGTACCTCGATTTTCTCGAAGGCAAGGTGGACTTCGAGTGCACGCCGTGGGGCATACCGTGCTATACGGTCTTCGGGTGGCAGCGGCCGTGCTACCTAATGAGCAAAGAGAGTTACGCGCGGACCTACAAGGAGCTGCTGGAGGAT
>JAFAQW010000232.1 GCA_019245995.1 Vulcanimicrobiota bacterium
TCTGGACCTGGTGCAGATCGTCGACGAGCGTACCACCGTGCTGACGACGCGCCGCGGAATCACGGAGTTGGGCCGATACGATACCGCAGCGGTGCGCGAACGCTTCGGACTCGAACCGTCCCAGCTGCCCGACTATCGGGGTCTCAAAGGAGATCCGTCCGATAACCTTCCCGGCATTCCCGGCGTCGGTGAAAAGACCGCCAGCCGGCTCTTGCAAAACGCGGGCTCCCTCGATGCGCTCGTGGCCGATCCGTCGCTCGCCGGGAATCCCAAGCTGGAGAACTTGATCCGTCAGTACGGTCAGCAGGCGTGTCTGTGCCGCGCAGTCTCCGTCGTCCGCCGCGACCTCGCGCTCACGCTGGACCTCGAGTCGATTCGCTACGAGCCTCCGAGCGACGCGGAACTCTACCGGCTGTACAGCGAGCTCGAGTTCAAAACGCTCCTGAACAAGCTTTCACCGCGGCAAGACTTGCCGCTCTTGCAACCGGAAACGATGTTGAGCGGGAACTACCGCAGCTACGTCACCTCCACCGATCCGCCGGACTTCCTGCAACTTGCCGGCGATCTGAGGCGGCTCCGCAAGGCGCAACACGTCGCCGTCGCGTTGCTCGGCGACGCGATCGGCATGAGCGCCACGGCAGGTGAAGGCCTCAGCTTTCCGCGGGCGGCCCTCGGCTTTGAGCCCGTGCGCCACGCCTTGCAAGAGGTCGTAACGAACGTCGCGCTCCGCGCGCACGACGTGAAACGGGTCGTGCACCTCTTCGAGCGGATCGGCATCGAAGGCGCGCGCTTCAGCGACGACGCCATGATTGCGGCGCACCTGCTCGATCCCACGCGGGGCTTCGCCGAAATCGAAGATGCCTCGGGCGTTCTCCTGGGAGTGCAATTACCCCAGGACGCCGCGGCGCACGCCGACGCCACCGTGCAGCTGGTCGAGAAGACGCGCGCCGAACTCGCCGGTCGCAATCAACTGCCGCTCTACGAAGGGGTCGAGCTGCCGCTCGCGCCCATCTTGGCAAAGATGGAGAGCGCGGGGGTGACGATCGACCCGCGCGAGCTGGAGGTCGTCGCCGCAGAAATCGACGCGGCCGCCGCCCGGCTGCAGCGACAGATCTACGACTTCGCCGGCGAAGACTTCAACATCGGCTCGCCGCAACAACTGGGCAACGTGCTGTTCGGAAAACTCCAGATTCCGGGCGGCAAGAAGACGAAGACCGGTTGGGCGACCGGCGTCGAAGTGCTCCAAGGTCTGGCGCGCGAGTATCCCGTCTGCGCGCTGGTGCTCGAATGGCGCGAGGTTACCAAGCTCAAGAACACGTACGTGGACGTCATTCCGCGTTTGGTGGACGCGGGCGACGGCCGTTTGCGCACCGAGTTCAAGCAGACCGCCACGGCTACCGGCCGGCTTTCTTCGACGAATCCGAACCTGCAGAACATCCCGGTGCGCGGCGAACTCGGGCGGCGCATTCGGCGCGCCTTCGTCGCGCGCGACGACGATCACGTGTTGCTGGCAGCCGACTACAGCCAGATCGAACTGCGCTTGATGGCGCACCTTTCGGGCGACGAAGCGATGCGGCGCGCTTTCGACGATAGAACCGATATTCACGACTTCACCGCTCGGCAGATCTTCGGCGTTCCGGCCGACGCGCGCGTCGAACGCGAGCAGCGCAGAATGGCGAAAATCGTGAACTTCGGACTGTTGTACGGAATGTCGGACTTCGGCTTAGCGCAGCGGCTCGAGATCGGACGCGCCGAGGCAAAGACGATGACTGCGGCCTACTTCGACCGTTTCCCGCGCGTTCGGGAATGGATCGAGGGCACCCTGGACCAGGCGCGTCAGACCGGATACGTTGCGACGATTTTGGGTCGTCGCCGTTACATGCCGGCGTTGCGGTCGGGCAACTACATGCTGCGGGCGGCCGCGGAGCGCGAGGCTACGAACGCGCCGCTGCAAGGCAGCGCGGCGGATCTCATGAAGCTCGCGATGGTGCGCATCGACGGGGCGCTGGGGGAGCGCGGGGACGATGCCGCAATGCTGCTGCAAATTCACGACGAGCTGATCTTCGAGGTGCGGCGCGGGGCGTTGCAGGAAGTGGCGGCTCTCGTACGAGCCCACATGGAAAGTGCGTTCACGCTCTCCGTTCCATTGGAAGTGACGCTCAAATGGGGACAAAACTGGTACGACGTCGAGCCGATGGAGACGGACGAGTTAGAACGTGTATAGCGTAGTAGCGCTCATCGTCTTGGCCGCGACGCTGCCGACGGTCGTCGTACATTCGCCGCACGCGACGCTAACGCTCGAGGTTGCCTCAACGGGGGCGCAGCGCGAACACGGCTTGATGGATCGGCCGAAGCTCCCGGCGCATTCCGGCATGCTTTTCGTTTTTGCCGACGACGCGCCGGTCCAATTCTGGATGAAGAATACGCTGGTGCCGCTCGACATGCTGTTTCTGGCTACGGACGGCACGGTGCGCAGCGTTGCCACCGACGTTCCGATCGCGGATGCGCACGCGCCGGACGCCGCGATCCCGCGTATCGCAGGCCAGGGGAAGTACGTCATCGAGTTGCCGGCGGGAGAGGCGGCGCGCGATGGTATCGTCCCGGGGACGCGATTGATGTTGCCGCCGCTGCCGCCGGCGCAGCCGTAAAGCGTGCCGGAACTTCCCGAAGTCGAGACGATCGTCCGCGGCTTGCGCTCGCGCATCGTCGGCACGACGATCGAGGGCGCGACGGTGCGGCTGGCGCGCATGGCGATCCCCCCGGCGCACGCGTCCTTCGATCGAGCGATCGGCGGGGAACTCGTGACCGGCGTGACCCGTCGCGGCAAGTACGTCGTGGTACGGCTCGGGTCCGGGCGCTCCGTGGTGACCAGCCTGCGGATGACGGGCCGCTTGGTCGTCGCCCGTCGCGGCGCTCCTGAGCATCCGGCGACGCATCTGGTGTTGCATCTCGCGGGCGATGCGGAGTTGCGATTTTCCGACGTGCGGACCTTCGGCCGGATGCGTCTGGTGGAGCCGGACTACGCGTGGGACGCGTTGCTGGGCGTCGAGCCGCTATCCGCGGACTTTACACCGCAGGCCTTAGCGGGTATGCTGGCGGAGCGGACGACGCCCATCAAGGTTCTGCTCCTCGATCAGCGGCGGATCGCGGGCATAGGCAACATCTATGCGTGCGAAGCGCTCTGGGAGGCTCGGATCCGACCGAGCCGGCCCGCCCGCGCATTGACAAAACCGGCGGTTACGCGCTTACATGGCGCTATTGTCGACGTTTTGCAGCGCGCGATCGCTTCCCGCGGTACGAGCGTGGACGATTACGTGGATGCCGAGGGACGGCGAGGAAGCTTTCAAAACGCTCTCGCGGTCTACGGTCGGGCGGGTCAGCCGTGCCGCCGATGCGTGAAGGGTCGCATCGTGCGAATCCTCCTGGGCCAGCGCGGAACGTGGTGGTGTCGCCGTTGCCAACGATAAACTAATGAAAGTGTAGGAAAAGACCAATCTCTACAACCGAAGTAGCTCCGATTCAACCAGAAGAAGATCAACTGGCGCTCGAGCAGCGACTGTACGAAGAGTCGCTGCGGGTCCTCGACGAGGGCCAAGTGCTCACCGGCACGATCGTTCAGAAAGATAAGGACGAAGTGC
>JAFAQW010000209.1 GCA_019245995.1 Vulcanimicrobiota bacterium
CTCGGACGAGTTGCAACGCGTTCGTGAAGAACTCCGCGCGCTGGAAGAAGAACGACGAAAGCTGGCGGGGCGCGCGGAGGAGCGCGTGGCCGCGCGCCTACGCGAGTTCGTGCAGGCGCTGACGCGCGCCCACCCGCAATCGGAAGCACAACGGCGCCGGAGCGCGCGCGTGACGCCGGCGCAGACGAAGCTGCTGGCAAAGACCATTGAGGCGATCCACGACGATCTCGGCATCTCGGAGGCGCACACCCCCGACGTTGCCGCACCGGATTATTCGCCGGGAGATCGCGTCCTCGTGGCGTCCATGAACCAAAGTGCGACCGTTACGGAGGATTGGGACGACCGGCTGCTGATCTCGATAGGCTCCATGAAGATGCTGGTGCCGAAAAGCGACGTTCGTCTCGAGCGCCGGTCCGCCGGCACAGCGCGGTCCTCTGCGGGGGCCGAGGTGCGGCTCTCGGCGGCGGCGCGCGCCAGCACGTCGCTCGACGTGCGCGGACTGCGCTACGCGCAGGCAGAGCCGCTCGTGGAAAAGTGGCTCGACGATGCGCTGCTCTCCGGAACGACGCCGCTGCGGCTCATTCATGGAAAGGGCACCGGGATGCTGGGCCGGGGGCTGCAGGAGCACCTCCGCTCGCATCCCGCCGTCCAAGATGTGCGCTACGCCAATGAAGAAGACGGCTCGACCGGCGTGACGATCGTCGAGTTGCGCGGGTGAAGCGGCCGGACATCGAGTTGCTCGAGGGTTTCGAGCACGTCGAAACGGTCGCGGAGTTTCAGGACCGGCTGCGCGAGGCGCGGCCGCTGCGCGTGAAGCTGGGGATCGATCCGACGAGCGCCGATTTGCATCTTGGCTTCATGGTCGTGCTCCGTCAGCTGCAGCGTTTCGCCGAAGCGGGGCATCGCGTCATCTTGATCATCGGCGATTTCACGGCGCGGATCGGCGATCCGAGCGGCCGCAACGTGACGCGTCCGCAGCTGTCGCGCGAAGAGATCGAAACCAACATGCAAACCTACCGCGAGCAAGCCGGCAGGGTCTTGGATTTGGAGCGTGTCGAGCTGCGGTACAACTCGGAGTGGCTCGACCGCCTCAGCCTCGCCGAACTAACGGCGCTCCTGGCAAAGACGACCGTGGCGCAAATGTTGGAACGCAACGATTTCAACCAGAGGTACGAGAGCGGCGCGCCGATCGCGCTGCACGAGTTTCTCTACCCGGTCGCGCAGGCGTATGACTCGGTCGCGATCGAGGCCGACGTGGAACTCGGCGGCAGAGACCAACTCTTCAACCTGCTCCTGGGGCGCCACTTCCAGCGCGAGTTCGGACAGCGGCCGCAGGTTTGCGCAACCGTACCGCTTCTGGTCGGCCTCGACGGCGAGAAGAAGATGAGCAAATCGTTCGGAAATTACGTCGGCGTCACGGAGGCGCCGGAAGCGCAATTTGGTAAATTGATGCGCATTCCGGACGAGCTCATCGAGAGCTACGCGCGTCTGGCGGCATTCTATTCCAATGATGAATGCGAGCGCTTGCGCCGGCGCCTCGCAGCCGCTGACGCGGAGCCCATGCTCGAAAAGAAGCAGATCGCACACGCCATCGTCGCGCGCTATCACGGCGAAGCGGCCGCGCTCGGCGCACGCGACTTCTTCGAGCGGACCGTTCAGCGTAAGGAGATTCCGAGCGACTCCATCGCGCAGCTCGCGTTGGGCGAGTGCCGGAAGGTCAGCGATCTCTTGGTGAAAGCGGGTTTCGCACAGAGCCGGCGCGCGGCGGAACGGCTGATTACGGGAGGCGCCGTGAAGGTGGACGGCGCCACGGTCCGCGACGTCAACGCTCCCTGGACGGCCCACGACCCTGCGGTGCTCTCCGTGGGCTCCCGGCGTTTCGTGCGAATTCTTCCCTAGAGCCGCGCGCGCAGCGCTTCGACCTCGCCCGGCGTGAAGGCGTAGCGCTGCTTGCAGTATTCACAGATCGCTTCGGTTCCGTCCGGCCGTCGCGTCAGCGCGAGGAGCTCATCGGCACCGAGGCCCAGCAGAATCGCTTCCACCTTCTCGCGGCTGCAACGACACGCAAACCGCACGTTCCTGCGATGTATCGGCCCCAGCGCCCAGTCGCCGGCGAGTTGCAGCAAGAGGTCGTACGCGCTGGCGCCTTCCGCGATGCTGCTGGTCACCGGCGGCAACGCGCCGGCGCGCTTCTCGAGTTCCATCACGGTACGCTCGTCCGTGCCGGGCAGCACGCGCGCGAAGAGGCCGCCTGCGGCGGCGATGCCTCGCGGGTTCGCCAACACGCCCAGTGCGACGACGCTGGGGATTTGTTCCGATTGCGCGAGATAGAGCGCGAGATCTTCGCCGATTTCACCGGAACGCAGCGGCACGACGCCGACGTACGGTTGACCAACATCGCTGGAGCGAGTGACCTGCAGCGAGCCGCTGCCCACGGCGCCGGCAACGTCGAATTTGCCGCGCGCGTCGACCGGCAGATCGGTCTGCGGATTGTGCGCGTAACCGCGCGCTCCGATGGTTTCCGGCTCGAGGAGCCACGCGTCGGCGGCGAGCGTTCGTAACGGGCCGCTGCCGGCGATCTGCAGCGAGATGCGTTCGTTGCCTTTCAGCGACGCGCCGAAGAGCACCGCGCCGGTCGTCAAGCGTCCAACGGCCGCGCTCGCCGTCGGCCAAAGATCGTGGCGCCGCTGAATTTCGGCGACGAGATCCGTAGTGGTCGCGGCGACGAACGCGATTCCGGCGTCGCGTGCGGGCGCAGCGAGCAAAGCGTCGGGCATGGGCGGCCTCTCGTGCGAAGGCTCGTTCTTTTCCTGTCAAGAAGGCAAAGCAATGCGCGTTTTGGTGCTGCACGGACCAAACCTCAACTTGCTCGGCGAACGCGAGCCCGAAATCTATGGAATGCAAACGCTCGCCGAGATCGATGCAACGATCCGTACGGCCGCAACTGAGCTCTCAGTCGACGTGCGCTCCGAGCAACATGGGAGCGAAGGAGCGATCATCGAGGCGTTGCACGCGGCGCGCGGCAACTGCGACGGCGCAATCCTTAATCCCGGCGCGTACGCGCACTACTCGTACGCGATCGCGGACGCGATCGCCGCGATCGGAATTCCGGTGATCGAAGTGCATTTGTCCAATATCGCGGCTCGCGAAGCGTTTCGGCGCACGAGCGTCACGGCTGCAGCTTGCCGCGGCACGATCAGCGGCCTGGGCGCGCGCGGCTACGTCCTGGCGCTGCGGGCGTTAACGGAGCTTCTTTCCAAATGAGAGGCGCACCACGGCGCGGGGCGAAGGAAAAAATCGCCGCAGTCGGGCTGTAGCGAAGCTTGGTTATCGCGCTAGTCTGGGGGACTAGAGATCGCTGGTTCGAATCCAGTCAGCCCGACCATTTCCAAGCAAGTACCAGAGTTAACTTTGTCGCAAGACATGGCGGCGCGCGGAGGATTGCATGCCGCCGGTACTAACCAAAGCCGTTGATGAGGATCGTGCGCGCGCTTTTGTGGTGCTTCATCGTTGCCATGGGCTATGCCGTGGCGGCCTGCGGCGGCACGACGGGAACGTATTCGGCGACGAGCGCGCTGCCGCCGATTTCCGCCGGCGCAGTCGCGGCGAAGAGCAATCCGATCAAGCACGTCGTGATTGCGATTCAAGAGAACCGCAGTTTCGATAATCTCTTCGCGACCTTCCCGGGCGCCGATGGAACGACCGTTGGTGCGGCCGCCGCGATGCCGCCCTCGATCGCGCAGAGCTGTTCCACGCCGATCACGCGCCCCACGACCGTGCCGCTGCAAGAGACCGGTCTGGCCGCAAGCGTCGACCTCGACCACATTTACGTCGGCTACAAGACCGAGCTCGACGGCGGGAAGATGGACGGCTTCGACTTGGTGGGCCAGAGCGCCGACGGAAGTGGCCCCCCGGCCTGCACGCTCGCGTATCAATACGTCGACCCGGCCGATGTCAAGCCGTACTGGGACATCGCACGCCAATACGTCCTCGCCGATCATACGTTCCAAACGCAGGGCAGCTCGAGCTTCACGGCTCATCAAGATTTGATCGCGGGCGGTACGCAAATTTCCGCGACCCACGCGGTCATCGACAATCCCACCTGGTACCCGTGGGGCTGCGACGCTCCGCCGAAGGTTGTAACGGCGATCATCAAGCGCTACACGCATCAGGTCTATCGCTACGCCGGTCCGTTCCCGTGTTTTGAGTATCCGACCATGCGCGATCTGCTCGACGCGAAGGGCGTCTCGTGGAAATTCTACGCCGTCAAGGTCAGCAAGCCGCCGCACGGACTCACTCCGGGAATCTGGAGCGCGTTCGACGCCATCAAGGCCGTTCGCTACGGCGCCGAATGGAAGACGAGCGTCACTCGGTCAAACCTGGACTTCTTTACCGACATCGACAAGCGGCGGCTGCCCGCGGTGTCGTGGATCACGCCGGACTCCGCGAACTCGGACCACCCGGCGGAGCCCAGCGATACGGGACCATCGTGGATCGCGTCCATCGTAAACGCGGTCGGCGAGAGCCCCTACTGGAAATCCACCGCCGTCGTCGTCGTGTGGGACGATTGGGGCGGCTTTTACGACCACGT
>JAFAQW010000217.1 GCA_019245995.1 Vulcanimicrobiota bacterium
TTCATCCCAAACGGGGACCGCGTTTCGGACGCGCGGGTTCGGCGGACCGTTCGGTGCTCCCGGCGATTCCAACGCCGGTTCGAGTAGCGGTGGAGGCGGACTGCGAGCGTTATTCACACCGATTCCCGTCGCGCCGCCCCCTGATCCCTTCGCACTCAACGGCAACGCGACGCTCTGCACGGCCGATAGCATCGCAAAGGCGCGCCAACTCTCATCGGAACTTGCCACGGCACGTGCCCGGATCGAATCCGCCAGAACCCCCGCGGGTTATCCGGCCGCGGTCGCGATGCCTCCGCTTACCGACGCGACGCTAACGTATCACGGGCTCGGGCCGACGTACGCGCTCTCCATTACGCCTAAGGGCTCCGGGATGTTGCGCGCGGTCGCCACGTGCATGGCGCTCCACATCGCGCGGGCCGACGACGTGACGCAGCGCAAACTGTTTGCACCGGCAAGCTCGCTGTTCTTCGTGCCGCAGATCACCTTCATGCCGGCGGCCGGCCTGTACGTTGTGGCGCGCGCGCCGCGCGCGGGTCAGGAAACGTTTCGCGTTTACAAGCTGCCGGCCACGCCGCCCGCGCAACCGTTTACGGTTCGCGCGGCGGCGTCGTGCACCGGCGACGCAAAAACCCTTGCGACGCAGGCGCTCGACGAACTACGAAACCATTTCACCATTGGCTCGCCTTCCGCGAGTTGGACGATTACCGCGCACACCGCAAAGAGCGGCATGTGGTACGAGCTCGATCCGGGCGATCCGAGCGTCATTCCCGCGCTGTTGGCGTGCGGCCGCATCGCCGCGACGACGACCGAGGAACTGGCGCAACGGGGTTTCGCCGGCACGCCGGTGCCGGAGCTCAACTACACGCCTCGCCTCGGGCTTTATCTGATTCGAACCAACAATCGCGGGTTCGGCGCATCGCCCTCGCCTTCGCCGTCGCCGTAACGGGTTAAATCTTTTCGACGAAGAGGGTGCCGCAACCGTAGTAGAAGCTCACGTGACAACCACCCGAGCCGCCATAGTACGTGGTGCCTAAGAGATCGCCGTGGACCAGCAATAGGCTCGCGTCGGGACGCAACCCGTCCTGCGGGGCGTAGCCGAAACTGTGGAGCGTGGTTTCTTTTCCGGTGCTAGGACTAAATACGAACGTCGTGCCATTGCCGTAAAGGCCGCCGCCGGTCGCAGTGCCGTACAGATTGCCGCTGCCGTCGGGTACGAGGCCGGCATCGTCGCGCGGTCGCGCGCCATCGCCCTTCCCTCGAAATGAATGAATGGGCTCCTCCTTGCACGCCTTTTTCGTACAGGTCAGTTTAAAAATCGTGCCGTTGTCTCTGGACCCGCCATTCTGCGTCGCGCCGTAAAAGACGCCGTTGCCCGCCGGCAGCAGCGTCGTGTCGGGGTGCGCGCCGTCCGTGCGGCCTCCTTTGAAGATGTGCACGACTTTCTCCGTGTAGCCCGGCCCCGACGGCGCGAGCTTGAAAATCGTACCGCACCCGTCGATCGCGCATTTGCCAACATCGGTAAGACCGCCGAAATATGTGACGCCGTAGAGAGCGCCGCTCTGATCTTCGACGAGATTCGCGAGGGGACTGGCGCCGTCGGGCGCGCCTCGAAACCGGTAGAGGACTTCTTCCCGGAATGAATTGCGCGAGACCACGAGTCGATATGCCGTTCCACAGCCGTAGTTGCAGGCGGTTGAGCCACCGCCCCCGGACGTCAAGCCGTAGAGCGTGCCATGCGTGTCCACACGGACGCCGCTCATCGGAAGATTGCCGTCTTTGCCTCCTTTGAACCGATAGACGACGCGCTCGGCGTACGTCGATGCATTTGGCACGAGCTCGTAGACGGTGCCGTGCTGGTTGCGCGCCTCCGGACCGCCGCCGAACTGGGTCGTGCCGTAGAGGACGCCGTTGGGTCCCTCGGCTAGGCCGGCCTGCGGGTTCGCCCCGTCGGGCACGCCCGTAAACCTGTGGACGGTCTCGATCGTTCCGTTTTCCAGGCGAAACACGGAGCCGACGCAGTTTTGGCTGCAGGCGCCACCGTAGGTCGTTCCAAGGATGTCGCCGGATTTCGTTCGCATGAGCGCGGCGTCGGGCGACGGCAAATTGTCGGGAAAGCTGATCAGTTCGTAGTTCTTGGCGGGCGGCCGCGCAACGGCGCTGGTCGCGGCGCTTTTCGCCGCGGGCGCCGGTGGGCCGCTCAGTGGCGCGCAGCTCACGGACGCAAGGGCAAACGCGGCGACTCCCCCACGGTAGAATATCCCGCTACATCTGCGCATGTGCGACCTCCAACGTAAGGTATAATAGTACTCGCTCGGTCGCTCCTCGACAAGCTCACGTCCCCGCGGGGATATGAGGAACCTCCGGAGAGCGGTTGTGGGCCCTGGCGCGATCGACCATCTCGCGCATTCGGGGATGGTCGCCCGGGATCGTCTTCACCCACTCCTCGAATCGTGGAACCGGTTCGCCCACACGAAAGAGAAAGTACCAAACGTTCATGTCACCCATGAACGAAAAGCGCCGCTTGAAATCCTTGGCAAGGTCGGCATAGGAACTGAAGGATCGCAAGTACTGGGCAAAGCCCTCGAATTCGCGGTCCACGGCGAGCAACGCCCGTGCGTTCGCAATCGTAGCGAGCACCTTGCGGCGCATGCGCAGGACGCCCGGCGTCGCAAGGATTATCTCGACATCGCCTTCTTGGTATTCGGCGACGCGCTCCGGATTAAAATTCACGAAGACTCTTTGGTACACATCCCAGTGCCGCGCGATGTCCTTCCAGCGAACGCCGGCCTGGAAGACGGCGCGCGTCATCACCTCCAGATAATCGGCCAAAGACCGTACGGCGACGACGTCCGGGATAGTGTCCGCCATTGTTTTGCGCGATTTTGGGCGTGGTTGGCGCCATCACCCGTTTCCCGGCCGTTCGACAGCTTCGGGATGACGGACGGACCACAGGACAAGGGCGGCAGGGACGGGGGCTGCTGGGGTCGCAGAAACGTGGCAAGTCAATGCTGCTCTCGTCCAACCTGGTAGGAGTTCCGTTTTCGAAGTCCCACGGTCGGCAGAGTCTTAAGGAGTTCTAGTTCTAGTGTACGTCGATGAAATGCTCAACTGTGTGGACTGCGGGCGTCAGTTTGTTTTCAGTTCGGGCGAACAGCGTTTTTACGAGCAAAAAGGTTTTCAAAACAAACCGAATCGTTGCCCCGATTGCCGCCAAGCGCGCAAGCAAATGCGCTCGAGCGGCGGCGGCGGGGGCGGCGAGCGTGGCGGCGGCCGTCCCCGTGAGATGTTCACGGCGACGTGCAGCAACTGCGGCGGCGTCGCTGAAGTGCCGTTCAACCCGCGTGGCGACAAGCCGGTGTATTGCCGGGATTGCTTCGCCTCGCGTCCATCATATCGCTAACCAACGTACGACGCGTTAGTCATCGGCGCAGGCCACAACGGTCTGGCCTGCGCCGCTCTTTTGGCGAAAGCCGGGCGTTCCGTCGCCGTCTTCGAGCGTGCGCCGGTAATAGGCGGCGCCGCCGTCAGCGAACGCGACGTTTGGCCGGGATACACGCTCTCCACGGCATCCTACGTGTGCAGCCTACTCGATCCGTGGCTGGTGGAGAAACTCGACCTGCACGCGCACGGCCTCGAGTATTACCGCAAAGATCCGTACGCCTTTACCCCGTTGCTCGACGGGCGTTCCTTGCTGTTGGGCGGCGACGGCGCGGCCAACGCGCGGGAGATTTCGGCCTTCGATTCGGCCGACGTTGCGGGCCTGGAGGCGTATATCAGGCGAACGGATCGCCTCGGCAAGGCCTTATTCGATTCATTTTCGGACGAGAATCCGCGCTTCGAGCGATTTGACGCGGACAGCCGGTCGGTGTTGCTCGGCTCGGCGGCCGATTTGGTGGAGCGGTACGTTTCCACGCCGGTGTTGCAAGCGGAGCTCGTCAACGATGGGCTCATCGGAACGTATCGGGGTCCTCGTGACGCCGGTACGGGGTACGTTTTGGCGCATCACCTCGCGGGCCGGCTTCTCGGCACGCAAGGCTCGTGGGCGTACGTGCGCGGCGGGATGGGGTCGGTCTCGCAGGCCCTCTGGGGCGCAGCGAAATCGCACGGAGCGGAGATTTATTGCGGCGTAGACGCGCGCGTCATCCTGGAAGGTGATACCGCGTGCGGCGTGCACGCGGAAAGCCGGGAGATCAGAGCACGCGCCGTAATCTCGAACGCGCACCCGCGCACGACCTTTTTGAATTTGCTCGACCCGTCCTTACTGGATGCCGGATTTCGAGCGGAGGTCGAGCGGTGGCAAACCGTCGGGCCGTCGCTCAAAGTCAACTTGGCCCTGGGCGAACTCCCCGATTTCACCTGTCGGCCCGGCAAGAACCCCCAGCCGCACCACCGCGCGACGATCCACGTGGCGCCCAGCGTCGAGTATTTGCAGAAGGCGTATGACGACGCGCGAGCGCGTGGTGAAAGTGAAGAGCCGCTGATCGAGTGCTTCCTGCAGACGCCGACGGATCCGACGTTGGCGCCGCCCGGGAAGCACATTCTTTCGGTTTTTGCGCAATATTTTCCGTACGACCGCGCCGATGGCTGGACCGACGCGAAGCGAGAGGCGGCCGCGGACAAGATCGTGGCGATTTTGGCACGCTACGCGCCCAATCTCCCCGGCGCGATCGAGCGGCGGCAGATCCTGGCGCCGCCGGATCTCGAGGAAAAGTTCGGACTCGTGGGAGGTCACATTTTTCACGGGGAGCTGCTGCCGGGACAGATTTACGAAGATCGCTTTACGACGCGCACGCCGGTTCGAGGACTGTATCTCTGCGGCTCGGGCGCGCATCCGGGCGGATGCGTCAGCGGGTTCCCGGGCAAACGTGCGGCACACGCCGTATTGCGCGACCTCGCGGCGGCGTGAAGAGCGATGCCATGGCAGCGACGAGCGATAGCGCGTTCATATTAGGGACATGGACCTGTCATATCCAGCTGTTATGGGGTTGGAATGCAGATTACGTGGAGACCTCTCGAGCGCGACGGCGACGTTTCCCGGGCGCGGCTACCCGACAGCGCGTTCGCCTTTCCGAACGAACGCAAGGAGCCGCTGACCGACGAGGGCCACGTTCGCAGCGCGATCGCGCGCTTCGGCGAAGTCAGCGGAGTGAGCGATGCCGAACGCGCCCAGGCATTTGCCAACATTAAAGCCGCCGCCCAGTATTTTGGCCTTCACGTGCGGGCCTCCAGTTGGCGCGATTTGGTGGGATAGGCCGGGACAAGCCGCCTCAAGCGGGCGGTTTCTCAGTGATGCTTCAGCTAGTCCGGCGTAGGATGGTACCCATGAAGAAAAGTCTTTTGGCGCTGACGCTTGCGCTCAGCGTTGTTCCTATTGCTGCGCTCGCCGACGACGATCGAACGATGCCGCAGCTCACGCCCGCGCAGCGGCAGGCGGTGCAGCAGACGTTCGAGCGTTTCGGGTCGCAAGAGCAGCAGCTGCATCAGCAGATGCGGTTGCAGATCCTGCAATCGCTGACGCCTCTCCACCGGCGTGCCGTGGCGGCCGAGATCGGCAACCTCGCCATCTCACCGAATCCGGACCCCGCAACGGCGGCGCGCCGCATCGATGCGATGCTTTCACCGGGTGAACGCCAGCGGATCCTCACGGCGCACACGTCGTTCCGTTCACAGAGCATGCAACTGCACGATCAGATGCGCAATGAGCTGCGTGGCGAGCTTCCCGCCGAGGCGCAGCAACAGATGATGCAGCACGACAACGACATGAAAGAGAAGCAAGAGTCAATGTCGCGCACCCAGATGGACGCCGGGATGGTTCTGCTTCACGTGCTTTCCGCGCATCATATGATGGACGAGCACGGCGGCATGATGCATGGAGAGCATCCGCCCCGTTAACGCGGGCGCACCGACTGGCTAAAGGCTCGCACGAGCCGTTCGAGGCCGGCTCGATCGGCCTCGGTGAAGCGCGCGAGCTTTGGACTATCACAGTCGAAGACTCCGCGCAGCGCTTCGCCGACGAAGAAGGGGAGGGCGATCTCCGAGCGTGACGCCGTGTCGCAGACGATGTGATCGCTGAAACGCGCCACGTCGTCCACGACGACCGTTTCGCGGCGCGCGACGGCCGAGGCGCAAACGCCCCGGCCCGCCGGCAATCGGCTGCACGCCGGGCGTCCGCAGAACGGCCCGAGGAGCAGATCGCCGCGCTCCGTGAGGAAATAAAAGCCGGCCCAGTTCACGTCGGCCAACCCGTGAAAGATCAATGCCGAGAAGTTCGCGGCGTTCGCGATCAGATCGCTCTCGCCGGCGAGCAACTCGCGGGTCTGCCGCTCGAGATCAGACCACGCGTTAATACGGATCTCGGTCGTAGTACGTAGCGCTCGTGCCGTCGACCGTAACGGGGTACCACGGTTCGCTCGTGCGTTTGCGCAGCAGATCGAAACGTTCGCCGTTGCGAGCGACGTGCGAGACGTTTACGGTGTAGCGCAGCGGCTCGCCGGGAACCAAGTGCGGCGCCGCGTCCGCGCGCAGGAGGTATGCGCCGCGCCCGCCCTCGCCGTTGAGTAGCGTAGCGACTCCATCCGGGTCCACCACCACGGAGCTGGCTTCGTCGACTCCGAGTCCATAGACGGTGGGTGCCGGCGTCAACACGCCGTCGTGCAAGATGCGCGCGAGGAAGGCGACAAGCCGCCCCAGCCGATTGCGCGTGACAAAATGCGTGTCCGTGATCGTATCGGCCAGCGGCGGCCAAGTGAAGAGACCCGTCGTGAAGCTGATGCGCGGCTCGAGGGGGTCCGCGGTCGCGTCGCGCGTCGTCGTTTCAAGGTTCAGGCGATCGCCCGCGACCGAATCGAAGACGACCGCGCCTTGAATGGCCAATCCAGCGCTTCCTCCGCCCACAACGCCGCCTCGCGCGTAGAGTCGTTTCGCGGCCTCCATCAACGCAGTGCCCTTCCACGCGACGTAATGTGCTTGATCGCCGCCGGAGAAATATAGGGCGTCACCGCCATCGATGATTTTGGCGACGCTATCGATGGCGTCTCGCGACGCACAGGGTGGTATCAGGACCGTTTGAACCGATGCGAAGTTGCCGTCGCGATAAAACTCTTGATAGTACTTCTCGCCGGCAGAGGCTCGAAGGATCACGACGTTTCCCTGGCGCCGCGAATCGTCGCCGAAAAGCCGCGCGTGCATCCACGCAAGCGATGCAGGGGGCGCGGTAAGCGCGCCCCCGCCGTCCAACACCAGGCCCGGTCCGCGCAGCCGTGTGCTCGGTACGTACGCACCGTAGCGTGGAAACACGGTGACGCTGCACTGTTGCGACGCGCCGGCAAGGAGCGCCGCCATAAGAAGAATCATGGTGCCGCCCTTCGACATGCTCCGATAGCGCCTCCGTCACCCGCTGAGGACTGTACACGCCCCCGCCGATGGGTCCGCGCATACGAATGAAGCGCCTTACGATATCTCGCACCTTTAACCCGTCAGTTGCGCGTTATTGCGGTTGCGATGAAAACATACTTTCAAGGTGAAGGTGCAAAGGCGTCGTCGTGTTGGAACGACAAGGACTTGAACCACCTCAAAAGCGTGCGGAGCACCGCGTTCGAAGTGCGTCGGCAAACGGGAAGATACGGAGAATAACGGGACTTTAGTCTTGGTAGTAACGTACCAGTCTTATGCGTGGCTAACGGAATTTGCGATATCGCGAAAATTCCGAAAGGGCAGACAGCGACCGTGCGAAACACGACGTGCGCTCGCGGTTACTCCGTACGCTTGGGGAATCCCGGAGCAAGGGCCGCTCCTGCTGGAGCGGTCCTTTCGTTTTCGAGGTACTAGTCCCCGAGGGGCGTTATCCTAAAGTGCCGTCGCCTTCGTATTCGGAGGGGGTCCCGGGCCGCGGGTTGACGCAGCGGGCGGCGAGTTCGGTACTTTTCGCGTGGTGCCGATCTGGTCTCCGACGGTGCGGCCCGCAGTCGGGGCTGATCCCCGATTCGAGCGTTTCACGGTACGGCGGCTCAGGGCGGAAATAACGGATGCCTTGGAGGACGCGGGCACGGTCTACAAGTTGACGCCCTCGCAAGGGTTATACGATGGAGTTCGGCATTCGGCGCTCAGCAGCCCCGCCGCCTTGGGCACGGTCTTCAAAATCGGGGCCCTAACGCTCAACGTGTTGGACCGAGCGTTTAGGACGTTTTCGTTCGTCTTGGAGCAGCACGTACAGCAAGGGCGAAAGCGA
>JAFAQW010000226.1 GCA_019245995.1 Vulcanimicrobiota bacterium
GCGATTGACTCCATAATGCAGTCGGATCTTTTGAAACGTCGCAACGTTGCGGCGGCTGCTCAAGGCATACCCGATGCGGGCGCCCGCCATTCCGAAGGCCTTTGAGAAGGTTCGCAGACGCACCAGCCGGTCGTCGAAGTGCGCAGGCAACAGATCTTCCTCGTCCACGAAATCGGCGTAGGCTTCGTCAAGGAGCAGCAACGACCCCGAAGGTAAGGCTTCGTAAAAGCGCGCGATCTCGTCGCGTTCGATGAAGCGGCCGCTGGGGTTGTCGGGATTTGCAAGATAGACGATCGACGGATGCTCGCGGCGCGCGGCGTCGGCCAACGCCTCGCAGTCCGGCGTGCCGTCCGCGCGATACGCCACCGTCAGCGCTCGTCCCCCATAGCCGATCACGTGGTAACTCAAGGTCGGATACGTGCCGCGCGTCCACAGCGCGGTATCGCGTGGTGCGACGAACGCGCGCACCGCCAGGCCCATGAGATCATCGATGCCGGCTCCCACCATGATCTCTTGTGGATCGCAGCGGTGTTTCTCCGCCAGCGCATCGCGGAGATCCAGCGATTCGGGGTCGCCATACCACGCCAAGTGAGGCAATTCACGGCTCATTGCGGCAATCGCGCGCGGCGACGGACCGAAGGCGCTTTCGTTGGCGCCCAGCCGGACGAGTCGATCCTGTCCCGTTTCGCGCATGAGTTGCTCGGGACCGATGAACGGCGTCGTGGCCGGGACGGCCTCGACCACCGGTGTCGGGCGAATCAAGCTTAAAGTCTAACCTCCCAAAAAGCGGCACACGCGAACCGTTTTACCTGCGCGCCACTGCACGTCATTTTCCTCCATCACGATGAAACCGTCGGCTCGCGCGATCAGGCTGACGGAAAAGGAGCGCAACGGCAGGGGATGCGCCACCGGGCGGGGACCATCATCCTGCAATTTCACGGGAATGTACCACGTCCAGCCCAGTCGACTGCGCGCGGGTGCGCCGAGTCGCCCCAACAGCGACGGCACGTCGCATGGTGCTCCGATCAATGCCGCGATGATGGGAGCGCCGACCGCTTGGAACATCAGCAGCGCAGACGTCGGATTCCCGGGTAGTCCCACGATCGGTTTGCCGCGATGGGCGCCGAGCAGCGTCGGCTTTCCCGGCTTCACGCGTATGCCGTGCACGACGATCCCAGGCTCGGCGAGTTCCGTAACCACGTCGGGAAGGCGGTCCCGCGCACCGACCGACGATCCGCCGCTGACGACGGCGGCGTCGCAGTCGGCCAGCGCGTCGCGTAGCGCGCGCGCGAACGCATTGGGTTCGTCAGGCAGAATCGGGTACTGTTTCGGTTGGGCACCGATTGCCGACAGCGCCCCACCGATCCCATAACGATTCGAATCCCTGATCTGTCCGGCTTTGACATCGGCGGAGGGATCGACGAGCTCGTCACCGCTCGAAAAAACCGCGACGGTCGGACGGCGATAGACCGGCACTTTCGTTAGTCCCAACGTGGCGAGCAGCGCGAGGTCACCGGGACGCAATCGCCGGCCTGCGTGCAACAGCGCCTCGCCCTTCTGCATATCGGCCGCAGCGGGGATGACGTTCGCCCCTTTCGAGACGGCCTCCATGACGGTCGCGACGTCGCCGTCGAGCCGGATATCTTCAAACGGAACCACTGCGTCTGCTCCCGGCGGAAGGATTCCGCCGGTGGGAATTCGCAGTGCGCTGCCGCCTTGGATCGCGGGCGCCGAGGCGTCGCCCATGCGCACGTCTCCGGCGATGGCGAATCGTCCGGGCGTGGTTACTGCGGCGAGCGCAATTCCATCCATCGCCGAACGTGGCGCATCGGGATAATCGGAGTCGGCGACGACGCGCTGCGCCAACACCCGTCCGAGTGCACCGGCCAGTGCAACTACCTCCGTCGCGAGCGGTCCAATCCGTTGGCATGCCAAGAATCGCGCGATCGCCTGTTGCGGCGACAACAATCGATCTGCCACAAAGCGGCGTGCCGGTAGGACTGGGTTCGCAGACTGCATAATGGCGCGCTTCTCCATGCTGGACATCGCTCTGATTCGGCGCGATCCCGAGCGCGTGCGACAGGCGCTACTTCGCCGTGGATGGGATGCCTCAGTGATCGATGATATTCTCCGTTACGATGAACAGTACCGCTGCGCGCTACGCGAGACCGAAGCGCGCAAAGCGGACAAGAATAGACTCTCCGCTTCGATCGCGCAAGCGAACGACAAGGCGGCAGCGGCGCGGGACGCTCGGCCGCGAATCGATATGCTGTCCCGGGAGATCGAAGCGTTCGGCGAGCGCGCGAAAGCGCTGGATCCCGTGGCGTCCGGATCGCCCTTGCGCGGCTTGCTCGAACAACTTCCAAACCTCGTCGACGGCGGCGTTCCCGACGGCACCGATGCCCTCGACAACGTAGAAGTTCGGCGCTGGGGCACGCCGCACCGGTTCGACTTTTCGCCGAGGCCGCATTGGGAGCTCGGCGAACGGTTAGGCATCTTCGATTTCGAACGCGCGGCGAAGCTGTCGGGAAGCCGCTTCTCGCTGTTGCGCGGCGATGGAGCTCGCCTGGCGCGCGCCATCACCAACTTCTTCCTCGCGCGTGCGCATCAACGCGGCTACGTCGAGATTGCTCCTCCGTTACTGGTGTCGCGCGCGACGATGTGGTCGACGGGGCAACTCAGCAAGTTTGCAGACGCGATGTTCGAGGACCCCGAAGCCGGCCTCTTCATGATTCCGACGGCGGAGGTTCCGCTCACCGCCTTGCGAGGCGACGAGATCTTAGACGGCGCGGACCTCCCTTTGAAGTATTGTGCGGCGACGCCGTGCTTTCGCAAGGAAGCCGGTGCCGCGGGCAAAGACACCCGCGGCCTGCTGCGGCAGCACCAATTCGACAAGGTCGAGCTCGTGTGGCTATCGAGGCCGGAAGGATCCATGGCGGCGCTCGAGTCGCTGACGCACGACGCGGCATCGCTGCTCGAAGAGTTGGAGCTTCCCTATCGAGTGGTCTTGCTCTGCGCGGGCGATACCGGATTCAACGCGGCCAAGACGTACGATCTCGAAGTGTGGGTGCCGAGCGCAAATACGTATCGGGAGGTGAGCTCCTGCTCAAATTGTACGGATTTTCAGGCGCGCCGAACTGGGATTCGCTTTCGACAGGACGGCTCGGCCAAAGCGGAGCTGGTTCACACGCTCAATGGCTCCGCGTTGGCGGTGGGGCGCACGCTGCTGGCCATCGTAGAGAACAATCAGCGCGCGGACGGAACGATCGCAATCCCGCAAGCGCTGCAGCCCTACTTCGGTGCGGCGCTGCTACGAAACGTCCTGGATTAACTCCAGCAGCACTTCACGGTCGAGGTAACGGATGTGCCCGTGCTCGCGGCGCAAGGCGTTGCGCGATTCGAGCTCCGCAATGGCGCGCGCGGCGACTTCCTTCACGGTCCCGCCGGCTGCGGCGATCTGCGACTGGGTGATCGTCGTCAGTGAGGCGGAGGCAGGGACGAGGCCGCGTTCCGGCATGGCGTACGGCAACAAGACGCGCGCGATCCGGCCCAAGATCGGCAACGACCCTTGCACGTTGAGCGCATCGGCGAGCAAACGAATTCGCTGTGCCATCACGATGCCGAGCGCGTTGGTGAGCTCGGGATAGCGCGCGGCGACGCG
>JAFAQW010000256.1 GCA_019245995.1 Vulcanimicrobiota bacterium
GCGCCGTCTTGATGGCCTCTTCGTTGCCGACGCCGTTCTGCAGCGAGATGACCGGCGCGGCCGGATCGAGTTCCCCGGCGAACGCGCGTAAAGCGCGCAGCGTATCGACGGCCTTCACGAAAAGAAAGAGCATCGCGGAGCCATAGAGGTCCCGGGCGTGACGCGCGACGCTGACGCGGCGCGCGGGCTCGTCGTTGACGCGAAGTCCCTCACGCTCGACCGCGTCTGCCACCTCGCGATTGTCGTCGCGGATCGTTACTTCACACGAATCGGCCAGGCGAAATCCAAAGAGCGTGCCCATTGCGCCAGCGCCGATGATCCCGATGCGCGGTCGTTCCGGCACGGTATGGCGCGCTAGAACTGATACTGAAAGCCGAAGGTCGTCCGGCGGGACGCATGCGTAATATCGCGCTGCCCGAAAAAGAGCTGCGTCCCGGGGGCGATGTGCAGGTTCCCGTAGAGATCGATCATCGGATAGTTGAGGCCGTAGATTCGGGTCTCGGCGCCCAGCCCGTGCAGCGGCGCGTACTGTGCCAGAACGCCAAGCTGGGAGTAGAGAACGCCGCCGCCGATGCGAAAGTCGCCGTTGCGTTGTTCGAGCAACGCATTATACGTCGTGTTGGTGCCGATGGCGTTGGCGCCGAAAACCACGCTCGTACGTCCGTGCGGCAAAATCACGGCGTTCAGGTCGCCGAGCGGCCCTTGGCTCGACGTCAAGACGGGGTTCGCCGTCAGGGCATGCTGCGCGGAGAGCCCGCTCAGCCGCAGTTGGATTGCGACGAGGTCGTGCGCCAGCCCGGCAATTTTTCCGTGGAGCCGCTCGCGCAGTTGAGGTGAAACGCCGGGCCCGGAGGTCGGCCCGGGAGCAGGCGACGCTCCGGAATCCACGCCCGGAACGTTGCTCCTGCCGCCCAGCTGGCCTAGCAGCGAGTTCGCCTTCTCCATGACGGCGTCGAGATTTGCAATCGTGTTACGTAATTGCGCCTGGGTTTGCGGATCTCCCGTTATCGTGCGTAGGTCTCGCGCGAGCGCTGCCATCGTTTGCGTTGTGTCCGCGATGCCTTGTGTCGTCGCGAGCACGTTCGCTTTGAAGCGCGGATCCGTCGCGACATCGCGTAGCACCGCCATGGACCGATTGAGGGAGTCCGTCGTCGATTGAAATTGATCGAGCAACACGCCGACCTTGCGTGAGTCGGTGCTCGCCGCTCCGTTGAGGGTCGCCGACAGCTGTGCAAGGTTCGTGCCGGCGGTTCCGAGGGTGCTCTGCAGTTCTCCGCCCAAACCCAAGAACTGTCCCGAGATGCGCTGCAGCGACGCCTTCGTGCTGACGGTCAAGTCATTGGCGTTGTCCAGCGTGGTCTGCAGCGTGGCCAAGAGCTTGGGCGTCTTGGCTTCCAGCAGCGCCATCACGTCGTCGAACCGCTTGAGCTCCCCTTCGCCTTGCGACAACAAGTCGGCGATGGAGACGCTATTGATGCCGCGCGGCTGTTCGGCGACCGGTAACACTTCGCGCGGCAGCAGCGGCAGCGGCGGCGGGGCGCTCGGGGGAACGATCACGATCGAGGGAGAGCCGGTGAGCGGCGCCTCGATCAAAAATTTTGACGCGGCGGGAATGTCGAGGTCTCGGCTCACGGCCACGATGACGTCTACGGTGTTGTCCGGCAGCAACTGAATCGATTCTACCGATCCGATGTCGACGCCGCTGAAGTACACTTGCGCGCCTGGAGTGACGCCGGCGGCCGAGCGGAAGTGCACGCCGACGCGATAGCCGGTGTGCCGAGTCGCAAAATCGGTGATCACGTAAAAGACGCCGAACAGCAGCAGCAGAGCCGTGATCGCAAAGGCCCCCACTTGGGCTTGCCTCGTCATGCGCAGCGTATTGGCGCTCAGCAACTGGAGTGCCTCGCAAGCGGCCTAGCGCAACGAATCGCCCTTGTTATGAATAAGAGGAGCCCGTTGTCAGCTGCCGTAGTCCTATGCCGGAGGACGGCCATCATGGAACGCCAGCGGGTCATTCAGTCGCCGGTCACTCAAAGCACCGGCGTCTTTGCCGTTAGTTTGGAGGGCGAGTTCGACATCGCAGAGCGCGCTCGGGTGCTCGATGCATTCGCACAGGCTACCACTTGGCCGGTGATCATCGTGGATTTCGAGCGGACGCGCTACGTGGATTCCACGGTGCTGGAGTGTTTGGTCGCGCTGGGGCGGGCGGCGCAAAAGCGCGGCGCAGACCTCGTAGTAGTAGGACTTCGCCCTGAAATCCGCCGAATTTTCGAGATCTGTGACTTGCAACGGCATTTCGAGATTCGCGCGACCTCGAGCGACGTTATTGGGACGCTGGGGACCCGCGAAACGGACGTGTACCGCATGTCCTTGGTTGCCGAGCCAAGCCTCGAGATTGGGAACATCGAAGCCTATAGAACCGAGGTCTCATGGTAAAACTTAGACGTATCGAGGGATCCGCGGCCGCCCTCTCGCAACGAATCGGCGATCCGCAAAACGCGCAGCGCTTTACCGTTAATCTGTCCGCCGACGTGGGAACCGAACTGCGCGAGATCGCGATGGCCAATCGCATCAGCGAAAGTTCCATTGTCGAAATCGCGCTTCGCCAGTTGTTTCGCCGCGTGAGCGCACCGGCGCTTGGCGCCTTTTTGCGGGAGCGTGGGGCCTGCCTACGCAGGCGGTCGTAAACGACGCCGCCGACGCGCTCGGTCGGCTCACCCACCTCCTGCAGGTTATTGATCGGGCCGGTCGCGACCCCAAAAAGCTCGGCGCACTGATCGACGCGCTGAACGCCGCCCCGGACCTGCAGGTGCACGGCGTTGGGCTTTTCGAGAGTCCCGAGCTCGGAGGCTCGTTCGTTCTCACTGCGGCGCAGGGCTGCGATGCCGACGCCATGCGGCGGTGGAGGCGCTGGCCGCTTCTCCGGCTCTTCCCTCGAATGCGGCCCGCGCGCATCGCCGCGCCGGACGATACCGCACGCCGGGCACTTGCGATACCGTTTCGCCACGGCAGCGCGCGGCGGGTCGTCGTTGCCGAGCTGGGCGCCCTCTCCGCCGGGGATCAGCCACTCTTGTCGGTCCTCGAGCAAATGACCGTGCCGTCGGGCGAGACCGCGGCTCCGCGCGACGACTTGCCCTCCCTGCCGGTCGAGCCCGTCATCGTGATGCTGGCCGTATGCGGGCCGGTGAGATCCCGGATTCTCGAGGCAGGGCGCCGCCGGGGATGGCCCGTTCACGCGGTCGGCCGGCTGCCCGACCTGTACGAATTTCTCTCGTCGCAGATGCCCGATATCGTCGTCGTCGACTCCGATGAAATCGCAGATGCGGCGCATGCACTGCACAGGATACACCACGTGGCGCGCGATCTTCAGGTCGTCGTCATCGGGTCGTCTGAAGGCCTCCCGTCTGAGGCCGCACCGCTCGTTGACACCTTGATTCCACACGACGCCGGTGAACCGGAAATCTTCGCGGCGCTCAAACGGGCTTCGCGAGAAATACCAAGGAGCAGAACCGCCAAGCTGGCGCGGTCGCAGCATGCGGCCGTGCAGGACATCGAGCGAATAACCGCGCCGGACCGGCTCGCGCAGTTTGCCGCGCAGCGCGCCGCTGAGATCATGGGAGGTTGGGCAGGCGTCGTTCTGCTGAGCGAATCCGGCGCCGCGTACAGGGCGGAACAGCCCGCCTTCGGCGGCGCAATCCTTTCCTCGATCCCATCAGGCTTCCTGAACGACGTGCCGATCTTTTGCGGCACGATAGACGCCGAATTTCTCAGCGAGGTGTTCGATAACGTCCGCCAGCAACAGGCGCTGATGGAGCTCGCACCCGTTTCGGGCGCGCTGCTGCCTATCACGCTCGGATCGCACCGCTTGGGTGTAATGCTCGCGGTCTCGCGCGATCGCGGCGCGTCGGACGAGGCGTTCGTGGCGGCCGAAACCCTCGCCAATGCCGTCGGACATCGTTTCGCCAACTTGACGTCCTCTGCGCGGCAGATCCCGGAGTTCGAGCGGCGCGGATCGTGGACTCGGTGGTGCCACGATATGCTCGAGATAACCGTGTATTGCTCCGCCGCGTGCACGCTCCCGTGGCGGTATCGCCCCCTGCCGGAATCGCGCGGACTCTTGACCGTCGGGGTGCCGGACGAACCGGCGACCTTCCGGCGGTTCGAACAGGTTTTGCCGCTAGCGAGCGCGGACGCGACGGCAACGCTGCGTTCCGCCGTAACGTTCCCGCAGTCGTTCGCAGCGATTGTGGACTCCGACCGGCAGACGATGGCGTACGCCGCCAATCGGTTCGCGGCGCCGCTCATTCTCGGGCGGCGCGGTCCCGCCGGCATCGTCAGGATCTCCGACGACGTCGTCAGCGGCGCCGCCGCGCTGCAGGACTCTCAGGGGGTTGTCGTCTGCGACGACTTCTTGCAAGATTGGTTCCGCGAACGCTCCGAGAGCGCGCCCAGGCTGTTAGAGTTGCTGGAACGACGCCAACCGCATGGCTTCGCGTCGTTCGTTAGGACACGCTCGCCGGTTCGCTGAGGAGACCCGCGATCGCGTTGTTGACGCGCTCGATGTCGCGCCGGGCATCCTCGATTTGGCGATCAAACCGGCGTGAAGTGTGGGCGTCGCCGCTGCGACGCGACCGCGCGGCGATGCGCCGAAGCAGGTCGTAACGCTCTTCCAACGCACGCAAGGCCGCCCAAAGCGCCGATTCGAGGGTGCGCTCCTGCACCGACAGCATCGAACTCTCGCTGTACGCGTGACCGGTGCGGCAACGAAACCGCAGCACCGCTTGGTCGTCTACCTCCCACAGCGTGCCGCTGCAATCAGGACACGTGAAGACCGACGGCACGCCGGCCTCCCGCTCGTCGCGCGCAATCGCCGAGTGTTGCTCCGCGTCAGCCTTGGGTTTCTTCAGCCATTCGAGGATCGCGGGAACGACGTCCGCAGCGGAATAAACGCCGTCAATCGCGCCGGTCCGAAGCGCGTTGCGCGGCAGATCGGGGAACTGCGCTTCCTCCGGATCCTGCACGAATGCCACGCCGCCGCTCTCGTGAATAGCCACCAGTCCGGCGACGCCGTCGTCGAGCGTTCCGGAGAGCAAGACGCCGCAGGCGCGGCTGCCGTACGCGGCGGCGGCACTCCGAAAAAGCACGTCGATGGACGGCCGGTGGTTGTTCTCGGTCGGCCCGCGCACCACGCGCATCTTACCGTCCTCGAGGATGAGATGATGGTCCGGCGGTGCGACGATTAGGTTGCCGGCCGTCGCCGGCGCGCCGTCGATGGCGTGGGTGGCGAACAGCACGCCGCTGCGCGCGAGGATATGGGGCATCGCCGAGATGCTCGACGGGGGAACGTGGGTCACGATGAAAACGGCAGCGGGAAAGTCGCTTGGGAACTCCGCCGCAATCCGTTGCAGCGGCTCCAAGGCGCCGGCGGAGCCGCCGACGATCACCGCCGCTAAGCCTTTCGCTGTCTCGGGCACTCGGAGGCTTTGTTCCCGATTTACGAAAGAACGACGCGCAATGCGCGACGGGAAGCCTTTGGATGGCTCATCGGTCGTCGTGATCGGCGCGTCCGCCGGCGGCATCGAAGCCCTCGAGCGGCTGGCTGCGGCGCTGCCGCAAGGCTTCGAGGCGCCGCTGGTCATCGCGCAGCATGCGGATCCAAAGGTCCCGAGCCATCTCGCCCAGATCTTGGGCCGCCAAACGTCGATGAACGTCGTCACGGTCGAGGATCGAGTCGAGCACGTCCTGCCCGGCCACATTTACGTGGCGACTGCCGGTAGAAATCTGATCCTGCGCAACGGCACCGTGACCGGCTCCCCGCGGCTGCGCGGCCATCCCATTCCGTCGATCGACGCGCTGTTCGAGAGCGCCGCGGAAAACTACGGCGATCAGGTCATCGCGCTCATTCTCACCGGCATGGGGACCGACGGCGTGGCCGGCGTACGCGCCGTGAAGGAGCACGGGGGCACCGTCATCGTCCAAGAGCCGGAATCCGCCGCCTTTCCTTCGCTTCCCGCGGCCATCCCGTTCAATCACATCGACTTCACCGCTACCCTGGAGTCGTTGCCATCGCTGCTGACCACGCTCGTCGCGAGCGACCGGCTCAGCAGCGAAATCGCCAACCCCGACGTGTTGCGGGCGTTCTTGGATCAGCTGCGAACGCGCAGCGGTATCGACTTTCGCCAGTACAAGACGCCCACGATCGTGCGGCGGCTGACGCGCTTGATGGCCGCGTCGGGTCACACGTCGCTTTCGGATTACATGCGCTACCTCGGCAGCAATTCCGAAGCGTACCAGCGTTTGATCAGCACGTTCCTGATCAAGGTCACGGGGTTCTTCCGAGACCCGGCGCTCTTCGCGCAATTGCGGGAGACGATTCTTCCCGAGCTCATCGACCACGCGCGCAAGACGCAATCGGAATTGCGGCTTTGGTCGGCAGGCTGCGCGACCGGCGAAGAGGCCTATTCGCTGGCAATCACGTTGGCGGACCTACTGGGCGACGATCTCGATCAGCTGCCCGTTCGAATTTTTGCCACGGACCTCGATCCCGACGCCGTGGCATCGGCACGCCGGGGCATCTATCCGCTGGCGGCATTCAAGGACATGCCGCCCCAACTGCTGACCAAATATTTCACCCGCGTCGACGACACGTATCAGGTCACCAAACGCGTGCGCAACCTCACCGTGTTCGGCGAGTACGACCTGGGGCAGCGCGCACCGTTTCCCCGGATCGACTTGGTCCTCTGCCGCAATGTGCTCATTTACTTCGCGAAGGAGTTGCAACAGCGCACGCTGCAACTCTTCGCGTTCTCGCTGCGCGTCGGCGGCTATCTCGTGCTGGGGAAAGCAGAAACGACGAACACCTTGCCTCAGTACTTCGCGCTCGTCAACCCCGCGCTCAAGATATTTCGGCGCCAAGGCGACCGGCTGTTAATTCCCGCGCCGACCATCGTCGAAGGCGTTGCGCGCGCGGACCGGCCCATACCACGACGCATCGCGATGCGCACCACCATAGCGCCGCGCCGCATGAGCGGTGACGGCGGCGTGCAGCGCTGGACGCTCGTCGATCGCCTCGGCGCGTTCCTGTTCGAATCTCCCGTGGGGATCGTGGTCGTCGACCGCAACTACGATATTTTGACGATCAATCAAGCCGCCCGCGCGCACTTGGGCGTGCACGGTCAGGGGATCGGCGAAGATCTCATCCATCTCGCGAACGTGCCGTCGAACGAATTCAAGGCCGCTCTCGACGGCGCATTCCGCGGGCAGCCTGCCTCGGAAGTGCCCGAGCTCGAAATACACGATACGGCGGTCGGCCAGACGAAGTTCTTACAAGTTTCCTGTTATCCGGATCCCACGGCGCCAAAGGACGCTCGCATCGAGAACGTCTTCGTTCTCGTTGCCGACGTCACGGACGGCGCAAAGTTCCGGCGTCAAATCGAGCTCGAGAACGAGCAAAACCGCGAGGCGCTGGAGCGGCTGAGCGCGCAGAACGCGGAGCTTCGCGACCGGCAGCGCGCGCTGACCGAGGCGAATGCCGAGCTCACGGCCGCAAACGCCGACTTACGAAGCACCAACGAACACCTGCTGATTGCCGCGGAAGAGGCGGAGGCGTCGGCCGAAGAAGTCGAGACGCTCAACGAGGAGATGCAAGCGACGAGCGAAGAGCTCGAGACGCTCAACGAAGAGCTGCAGGCTACGGTCGAGGAGCTCAACACGACGAACGAAGAGCTCGCGGCTCGCACGAACGAGCTCGAGGTGCTTGCGCGCCAGCGTCAGGAGCAACTCGACGAGTCTGCGCAGGCGCTGGAAACCTTGCGCTCTGTGATCGAACGTGTGCCGTTGGCCATGTGCTTGCTCGACGACAAATCCCGGGTGACGAGCGCGTCGGACCGCTACCGTCAGCTCGCCGAGGCCCACGATGGCCTTCCCGCAGTCGGCGATCCGTGGCGACATGCGGCCCAGTCCATCGCCCTCGGTGAGAGGCGCGGCCAGGGAACGCGGTTCAAAATCATCGCAACGAAGCTGCAAGGCGGCGTGACCATGCTGATCCTCGAGCCGTCTAAATCGGAATAGGCCCCGTTTCCGCGCCGGCCAGAAACTGCTGCACAATTGGATTGCGCGAGTTGCGAATCGCCGTCACGGTATCGCAGGCGATGATCGCGCCTTCGAACAGCATCGCGACGTAGTCCGCCATCGCGAAGATGGACTCCAAATCGTGCGAGATGACGACGGCGGTGCCGTTGAGCTTATCGCGCAGCTTGAGGATCGTGTCGGTAATCAAGTTCGTCACGATGGGATCGAGGCCGGTCGTCGGCTCGTC
>JAFAQW010000116.1 GCA_019245995.1 Vulcanimicrobiota bacterium
AAAACTCGGCATTGTACGCGTTGAACCAGAACTGACGCGCCGGGTTGTTGGGGCTCGTGTCTCCGAAAAAGTACGTAAAGTCCTCGACGCGCAGGCCGAGATTGACGTTCCACCGGTCGTCGGGACGCCACTGATCCGTGATGGAATAGCCGGTCTGGCCGGAACGCACTTGATTGAGCCCTTGATTACCGCTTTCGAACGTCTTGGTTACGAGCCACTGCGGGTTGACGCCGGGCGCGCAGGCCGGCAACTTCGGGCTCGCCGTGCACGAATAGGTCACCGGAGGCTGCGGATTCGTCAGCGTGCCCATCGTCTGGTCGTAGCATCCGATCTGCAGTCCCGACGATGGATCGTAGCACTTGCCGTTCTTGCCCACGTAACTCGTGATGGGCCAGTCCGATGGGAAAAACGTGACGAAGTAGCGTTGCAGCGCCGAGTATGTGTACGCACCGGATACGCTAAGCAGATGTTGGTCGCTGAGCTGGTTGACGTAGCTCAGATTGAAGCCGTACGTGTGGTCGGGCAGAAAATACGGCAGCTCCCAACCGTAGTAAGGCTGCGCGGTCGAATTGTAACCGTTGATATCCCAGTTCGAGTAGGACCCGTATCCGTAAAAGCGCAGGTACGAAGCCGGCGTGAATTCGTGCTGGTACTGCAGCTTTTCTCCCGCATAGCCGTTGTCGTTCGGGTCGCGGATATCGAAGGGCAGCTGGCTCTGGAACGCATGCGGAGGGCTCGACGGAAACAAGTACTTATAGACGGCGCTCGGACGGAACGGTTGATACGCGGGACCCCGGTATTGGAACGAGTCGTCCCAGACCAGGGGACCGAAGGGCGCGAACAGCGTGTTCGCGCCGAAGTCGTTGATCGAGCTGTAATACTGGTTCAGGTTTTCGCTGGTGACGTACATCGCCTGAACGTCGTCGCGAAGTCCGTTACGCTGCGGAATGCCGACGTGCACGTTCACGACCGTGTCCCGCAGCGACTGCGTCGCGAGTGAAAAGCCGAGGCCCGTCGTAAACAACACCGGCGACGGAGCGCCCGTGTACGTATAGCCGTTGGACTTTTGCGTGAGGTAGGGCGCCGTGCCGTAGGAAGTGCACTTCACCGGTCCGCAGGAGAGGCCCGGAATGGCGCTCGTCGGATAAAAGAACGAAAACGGAATGCTCGATCCGTTGTTGTCGTCCACGTAACGAAACGACTGATTCGCACCGCCGATTCCGACGTAGTAGCTGAACAGCCGATCCGGCGTGGACCCTCCCGCCTCGATCGAGGCCTGATGATAAAAGGCGGGGTAACCGACCCCGAGGTTGGCGTCGCCGTAGCCGGGATAGGTTCCCGTCTTGAGCACCTGATTGACGTAGCCTGAAATACCCTGCGCGTCGGAGCTGGCCGGCACGCCGCCGGTGTAGACCTGAACCTCCTGGCTGCCGAGGCTCGAGAGAAAGGTCTGCGGCGCGTTGTCGTACGCTCGGTTCACGGGAATGCCGTCGAGCTCGTATCCCACCTGATCGATGTCCCCGCCGCGCACGTGCACCGTCTGCCACCACCCCACCTCACCCGGATCGAGCATCACGCCGGGCACCGACGCAATCGCGCCGTAGGCGTTGTTGAGGCTGCCGGACCCCGCGACGCCTTGGCGCGCCTGCTGTCCCGCCGCGTTCACGGAGTATACGTCGCTCGTGGTGCCGGGCTTCACCAGCGCCGCGGCCGACTGCGCGGTGACGTGAGCGATCGTTCTCAACGTCCGCTTCATCGACACGTCGTAACTTTGCACTTGATCTGCGAACACGGAAAGCCCGGCCTGCGCGACCGGGTCGTAACCGGTCTTTGTAAACGCCAGCGCGTACGTATCCGGCGGCAGCGCGAGAAAGCGAAACGTGCCGCTCGAATCGGTCGTCGAGGTCGCCACCTTCGACGGAGAGCTGGCGGTCACGACGACTCCCGCAAGCGGCACACGGGTGTCCGCCTCGAGGACTCTGCCCACGATTCCGCCGGTCGTACCGGCGTCCGCTGGAAACGGCAATAATGCGGCGACAATACAAGCCGCGCCCAGCAACTTCAAGCAGCGCATCATGAGAGATTATCTCTCAGGCGAGTGCTTGCCTCCGCCGGGTCTTCTTCAATCCAATCGCGCGTCAGGAAGAGCCAAAATGCCAAGCCGGCATACTCGCCGTACCGCGAGAATTGGCGGCGAATCGTTGAGTCCGCCGCGCGCCGCTTGCCGGTGAGCCGCCGGTACTTCGGACGCGTCCAAGAGTCGAGCACCAGCGGACGATTGCGCCCCAGCAACAGCATGACGTGCGCCGCGCCGTACGGGCCGATGCCTGGGAGCTGGAGGAGCGCGCGCTCCACGTCGCCGTCGTCGAGCCCCCGATCGGTCAGCGCCTCCAGGTCCAGCGAACCGCTCGCGACGGCGAGCGCGATCGCCCGCACGTATGCTCCGCGATAACCCATGCGCGCCACGTCGCGAAACCAAGGCTCCGGCGTTGACGCCAACAACTGCGCCGAAGGGAACGCCCCGTCACCGAGGCGCGTCAGGGCGCCCGTCATTCGTTCCGTTGCGGACCAGGCGCAGTTCGTCGTGCAAATAGTTTTCACGACATCTTCTAAGACGCTCGGCGCCGCAAGGATTCGGCCCGCGCCGCGCGTCGCCCAGGCGAGTGAATCGTCGTGTGCGATGCGCGCGTAAAATGCCGAGAGGTCGTCGGATAAGCGGAACATCCTCGCAATCGCACGCTCGATCGAGCGTACCTCGCGGACGCCCGCGCGGTCCGGGGTCTCCACGCTCAATTTTCCGCGCCGGTCGCGGAGCGCGACCTCGATGTGCTTGCGCCCCGCCGTCAGCGTGCGATAATAGACGAGCGGATCGCGCTGCAGGCGAGCCGGCGGAAGGGCGGCGCAACCGTGCGAGTAGACCGTGCGCGCAAAGGAGATCGGCTCGCCACCGCGGCCTCGCAGCGGCAGCTCTACGGCGACGGGCATGCGTCGCTACGGGAGTCTAGACGACGTACGAGATGTTCACTGCGACGCCGGCCGCCTCCGCGCGCATCAACACGCCGTAGACGGCATCGAGCTCGTCCTCGATGACGGCGATCTCGCCGGCGCTGACCGCGAACCGTGCGGCGTGGGTCCACAGCAGGCTGCGTGCGCGCTCGAGGGCGCTGTGCAAACGTCGCGGCGTCGCCTCCAAAACGGGCCAATCCAAATCGCCACGCGCCGGCACGACGCGCCAGCCGCGTCCCGACAACATCCCGACGTCATCGTCGCTCGCGAACGCATGCGGCACCGCACCGAGGATCTCGATCGTCTCGCGGTCGTCCATCGAAAGCGGTAGTCCGAGCTCGCCGAGCCGGAGGATATAGCGAAAGAACGAGGGGCTGCCAACGGTGTATGCGCCTGCGGCCGACGCCACGTTCACCTGGACCAGATCCACCTCACAGCCTTCGCCCTGCGACTCCGACATGGGCGAGCTACTTCGCGGCGGTCAATCCGAGCTCTTCCACGGCGTCGCGCTCCGCGCGCAACTCCTCCAGAGTCGCGGCCAGCTTGCGGCGGCCGAACTCGTCGAGCGGCACGTCTTCGACGATTCTTGACACACCGTTCTCCGTGCGCGACGGGAACGAGAAAATCAGCCCCGGGTCGACTCCGTACTCGCCGTGCGAAACCCGCGCTACGGAGTACCATTCATGCGGGGGCGTTTCGTGCGTCAAGTTATGCACGCCGACGATTGCGGCGTTCGCCGCCGACGCAGCCGACGAGGCGCCGCGCGCCTTGATCACGTCCGTGCCTCGGTTTTGCACGGTCGTGATGAAGCGCTCCTCGAGCCAACCGCGATCGGAGATCACGTCGGACACCGGCCGCGCATCGATGCGGGCGTTGGTGAAATCCGGGTATTGCGTGGCCGAGTGGTTGCCCCAGATGGCCATCCGGGAGACGCGTGAAACGTCGGTGCCCGCTCGTTTTGCGAGTTGCGCGCGGGCGCGCAATTCGTCGAGGGCCGTCATTGCAAAGAATCGATCCTGCGGCACACGCGGTGCGTTGCGCATCGCAATCAAGCAGTTCGTGTTCGCCGGATTGCCGACGACGAA
>JAFAQW010000118.1 GCA_019245995.1 Vulcanimicrobiota bacterium
ATTTCCACCGCCGGCGCGGTGGCCCAGGTGCGCCTCACCCGTCCCGACGTACGCAACGCCTTCAACGCGGAGGTGATCGAGCGATTGCACGACGCCTTCACGGAGACGACGGCTGCGGACGACGTGCGTGCCGTCGTGTTGGCGGGCGAAGGGAACGTCTTTTGCGGCGGCGCCGACATCGGTTGGATGCGTGGCTCCCTGGAGCTGACGTTCGAGGAAAACGTTCGCGACGCCGAACGAATGAGCGACATGTTTCGCGCGATCGACAACTGCTCGAAGCCGGTGATCGGGCGAATCCACGGCGCCGCGCTCGGCGGGGGCGCCGGCCTCACCGCCGTTTGCGACATCGCCGTCGCCTCCGACGACGCGGCCTTCGGGTTCACCGAGGTCAAGCTGGGAATCATTCCCGCCGTCATCTCGCCGTTCGTGCTGGCGAAAATCGGCGGATCGCACGCGCGCCGGCTGTTCCTTACCGGCGAACGCTTTGACGCGCGCACGGCGGTCGAGATCGGCCTCGTTCACCACGCGGTTCCCGTGGGCCGGCTTGACGATACGGTAGAGGGCTGCCTCGACGAGCTGCGCTCGGCGGGTCCGCACGCCGTGAGCGCCGCGAAGCTACTGATCCGCAGGGTGCTGGACAACTCCTACGACGAGTCGCGGGCGATCACGACGCGCGCCATCGCCCAGCAGCGCGTCGGCCCCGAGGGCCAAGAAGGGTTACGCGCTTTCTTGGAACGCCGGCGCGCCTCGTTTGCAAACCGTGATTAACCGACTGCTTATCGCCAATCGCGGAGAGATCGCGGTGCGGGTGGCGCGCGCGGCGCGCGAGATGAACGTCGTACCGCTGGGAATTTATTCGGAAGCCGATGCGCGGGCCTATCACGTGCAGTTCGTGGACGACGCGCGCTGCGTCGGTCCGCCGAGCGCCGCGGAGTCGTACTTAAACGCGCAGGCAATCGTGCGCGCCGCGCGTGAGATGGAGGCGGACGCGATTCACCCCGGTTACGGCTTCCTGTCGGAGCGCGCTTCATTCGCGGCAGCGGTGCGCGATGCCGGCATGATCTTCGTCGGGCCGACGCCGGAAGCGATGGCGGCGATGGGCAGTAAAATCGAAGCGAAACGCCGCGTCCGCGAGTTCGACGTGCCCACGGTACCCGGCTACGAGGGCGACGACCAATCGTCCGCGACGCTGCTCGAGCACGCGCGGCGCATCGGTTTTCCGCTCTTGATCAAAGCGAGCGCGGGCGGCGGCGGACGGGGCATGCGGGTCGTGGAGTCGGCGGACCACTTCGCGGAGTCGCTCGAGTCGGCCAAGCGCGAGGCGCTCGCGGCCTTCGGCGATGAGACCGTACTGCTCGAGCGATACCTACGCGATCCGCGCCACATCGAGTTTCAAATACTCGCCGATGCGCACGGCAATACCATCCATCTCGGCGAACGGGAGTGCTCGATCCAGCGGCGCCATCAGAAGATCGTCGAGGAGGCGCCTTCTGTCGCGCTGACGCCGCAGTTACGCGCGGAGATGGGCGCGGCGGCGGTTCGTGCCGCGCAATCGGTCGGATACGTCAATGCCGGCACGTGCGAGTTCATGCTCGAGCGCGGTCGCGCTTACTACTTCCTAGAGATGAACGCGCGCCTCCAGGTCGAGCATCCCGTGACGGAGATGGTTTACGGCATCGATTTGGTGCAGTGGCAACTGCGCGTCGCCGCGGGGGAACGTTTGACCGTTTCTCAAGCCGACGTGGCGCCGCGCGGGTGGGCGATCGAAGGCCGCCTCTATGCGGAAGATCCCGCGAACGACCTGCTGCCTTCGACCGGCACGATCGTGTCGTGGCGAATGCCGGCCGGCCCTGGCGTGCGCGTCGATGCCGGCGTTACGGCCGGCAGCGAGGTCGGTCATTACTACGACCCGATGCTCGCGAAACTCATCGCGTTCGGCGACGACCGCTCGTGCGCCATCGCGCGCTTCGACCGCATGCTGGCCGAGTGCGCCGTCGACGGCGTACGAACCAACGTGCCGCTGTTGCAGTGGATCGCGCGCGATGCAGCGTTCGTTGGCGGTGAAACGACGACGAGTTTCCTGGCCGAACGCTTCGACGAGTCTATATTCGCACGGCGCCCTCCCCCCGAGGATGCCATCGTCCTCTGCCTCGCGGGCGCGTTGCTCGACGGGCGCGCGCCGTGGCGCGTCGGCGACGTCGGCATCCCGCTGCGCCTGCAGCACGATGGGGGCCTCACCGACGTGACGGCGGACGCAGGGAACGGCACTTGGCAGCTTTCGGGCAGTTGTTCCGGCGAGTTGCGCGCCGACCGCCGCGGAGAGATCGTGCACGCGCAGCTGGGCCACACAGACGCGGTGGGAAGCGTGACGCCTGTGGACGCCGGCTTTCGCGTCTCGTGCGACGGTGCAACGTGGTCGTTCTCATTCGCTCCGCCGCCGCAGACCGGTGGCGCGGGCGGTGGCCACGGCACCGGCGACGCCACGCGCATCGTCGCGCCGATGCCGGGAAAGATCGTGAAGGTGGCGGTACGCGAAGGCGAGTCCGTCGAAGAACGCGCGCTGCTGATCGTGTTGGAAGCGATGAAGATGGAACATCGCATCGAAGCGCCCGCGGCCGCCACGGTCAAGAGCGTCGCCGTGAAAGAGCAGCAGCTCGTTACGGCCGGCGCACCGCTCGTGGAGTTCGAATGAGCCTGCCCAAGACCGTCACGCTGTTCGAAATGGGCGCCCGCGACGGACTGCAAAACGAGCACGCGCAGATTTCAACCGACGACAAGGTGCGCTACATCGATCTGCTTTCCGAGAGCGGCCTGCGATGGATCGAGGCGACGTCGTTCGTCAGCCCCACGGCGATCCCGCAGCTCGCCGACGCGACGGAGGTCTTCACGCGGATTCGCAAAGCGCGCGGCGTCCGCTATCCGGTGCTCGTGCCGAACCTGAAGGGCTATGCGCGGGCGCGCGAGGCCGGCGCCGACGCGATCGCGGTGTTCACGGCGGCATCGGAAGCCTTCACCAAGCGCAACATCAACATGTCGATCGGCGAGTCGCTGGAGACGTTCCGCGACGTCGTCCGCGCAGCGAAGAACGACGGCGCGTGGGTGCGCGGTTACGTCTCAACGGCGTTCGGGTCTCCCTTCGGCGACACGGTCACGCCGCAGACCGTGGCCGGCGTGAGTGTGAGGTTGATGGAGATGGGCTGCGACGAGCTCTCGATCGGCGATACGATC
>JAFAQW010000120.1 GCA_019245995.1 Vulcanimicrobiota bacterium
CGTGCGCGATGTCCCACGTTGTTTCCAATCCAACCGGCTTCAGCGCGATCTTATGGCCGCGCTCGTCGTAGCCGTACTTTGCCGTCGCCGCGCCGGGAAAACCGTAAAAGAGGTTGTTGAAGCTACGGTTTTCCTGGACGATAACGATCACGTGCTTGATCTTGCCGGCGCCGGCATCGATGCTGACCGTTTCCGCCGGCAGACGATCCGCAGCGATGAACCCGTTACCTTGGGAGCAGCCGCCGAGAAGAAACGCGGCGCACGCTACGGCGCGCAACCGACCATTCACCTGCGAAACGTACGACGCTACGTTGCCGAATTCCATTTTCAAACGGACGCGGCGCGCACGTCTACTTGATGACCTAAATCACCTTTCCGTTCGGCCGAACGCGGCAGCGTTTCATCGACCTCCATGCCGGCGGCCGCATTCACGAAATGAATCGCAAGGATCGCGATGTCGTCGGCGACCTTATGATGATCGAATATTCCGTTGCGAATGGATTCCGCGCATTGTGCCGGATCGCGTGCAGCCGTTTCGACCGCGTGCAGAAGCAGGCGCTCGCCGGTAAACAGATCACGCGAGTGCTCGATCACGCCGTCGGTGTAGAGCACGAGGGTTGCGCCGGGAACGGTCTTCATTCGGCGCGTTTCGTAGCGCGTGTCAGGATCCACCCCGAGCGGCAGCGACCCGCTTTCCAGGAAGCGCGCGTGGCTGCCGGGCTCGAGCAGCACCGGCGCGGGATGGCCCGCGATCGCGTAGGCGAACTCCTGTTTTCCCGCCTCCACGAGCGCGACGATCGCCGTGATCATCGGCGCAGCGTCGCCGTTGAGTTGCGCGTTGACCCGCTGCAGCACGCTGCCCGGATTCGGATCCACGAGGGCGCACGACGTCAGCAGCTGACGCGCCAGGTTCATCGCGACCGCCGCTTCGATGCCGTGGCCCGCGACATCGCCGATGACCACGAGCACGCGGTCGTGCGGCAACTGCAAGGCGTCGTACCAATCGCCGCCGATCTTCGCTTCCTCGCTCGCCGGCTCGTACGTCGCGCTCAAGCGCAGCGCGGGCAGCTGGGGCAGCACGCGTTGCGCGAAGGCCTCCTGCAGGGTGTCGGCGATGCGCTTCTCCGTCTGGTACGCCGCCCGCATCTCCGCCGACTCGCGGCGCTGGACCTCCGCGCGTTCGCGCTCTTTTTCGAGCCGCAGCCCGAGGCGGTATTGTTCGACCGTAAATATCGCCGCCGCCAACACGATCGTCAAAACCGCCGCGATGGCGAAGGAGTCGACCCAAATGATCGCCCGTTGCGCGTGCTCGTCGCCCTGAACTTCGCGCGCCGCCAAGGCGCCGTCTACGTCTCGCATGTCGGCACGAAAGCGATCGATGAGAATCTTTCCGTGCAGCTGCAGCACGTGAGCGTGGCGGCGGCCGCCGTAGAGCATCGGCGTGGCGATCTGCCGCAGCCATTGGTGATTGGTCGCCGCGGCATCGTCGATGCTGCGCTGCGCGCCCGCCAACTGCAGCGTCGTGCTGAGCACTCGCATCCGGCTCAGCGTCGGGGACAACATCGCGCGCCCTTGGTAGTACGGTTCGAGCAGCACCGGATCGCGCGCGCTCGCATAGCCCCGCACGCCGGTCTCTTCGTCGATTTGCGCCTGCAGCGCATCGGAAACGAGAATGCGCGCGGCGCGAACGCGTTCGCCGTTGCTAATCGAATCGGCCAACAGCGAACGGATGTAAAAGCCTCCGCCGATGAGCACGCTCACGACGAGCAAAAGGAAAGTCAGCGTGAGCCCAAGCGGCGTCAACAGCCGGCGAGTCATCCATGCGCTTCTTCTGAATTGCCAAAGGGAGCACCCCTTCGGTCAATGGCCGAGGTGCCAGCCCTGACGCTCGCAGCGATACGCGCGCAGCCGCTTCGACGTGGGTGGAATCGCCCTTTCGGCGGCCTTTTTCGTGCGAAATGCCGCCTTCGGGGCGCCGTTGCTCTGATAACACGACCGGGATCCGCCCGTGATTCGCGGCTTCATGGCAGCGTTGCGAGTTTTCGCGCAATTTTCGGCCAGGGCCGCTTCTTTTGGCGTGCGAAATTAAAAAACGATGCGAATTCCGATTATCGCCGCGTTGTTGCTGAGCGGCTGCGTCGCGGCGGCCGGCAATGCGTTGCCGCGCGGCGGTCCGGCGGCGCCCGAGCTTCAGGCGGACCGGCCCCACGGCTCTCACGTCACGATCGTGCTCATGGAGAACAAAGACTACGATCTCGTGGTCGGAAGCTCGCAAGCGCCGTACTTGAACAAGGTCCTGATTCCGCAAGGCGCGCTGCTGGAAAACAGTCACGCCGTGGCGCATCCCAGCGAGCCGAACTATCTCGCGCTCTTCTCCGGCTCGACCCAGGGCGTTACCGGCGATCCTTGTCCCGTCACGTTCGACGCGACAAACATCGCATCGGAGCTAATCGCGGCCGGCAAAACGTTCGCCGGCTACTCCGAATCGCTGCCGCGCGACGGCTACACGGGCTGCTATTCCGGACGTTACGCTCGCAAGCATAGTCCGTGGGTGGACTTTACCAACGTGCCCCCGTCCGACAACCTCGTCTACGACGGCTTTCCGAAGAAGCACGCCGCATCGTTTGTGTGGATCACGCCGAATCTCTGCCACGACACCCACGACTGCGTTGTGAAAGTCGGCGACAAGTGGCTTGCGAAGAACTTGCCACCCATCGTCGCCTGGGACAAGACCCACGACGGCCTGCTTATCCTCACCTGGGACGAAGCCGATCCCGACGCCAACGGCAAGAACCAGATCGCCACCGTGCTCGTCGGCCCGATGGTCAAAGCGGGCATAACGAGCACGCAGAAGATCGATCACTACGGCGTGCTGCGCACGATCGAAAAGATCCTCAAGGTTCCGTGCATCGCGAACGACTGCAAAGCCAAAGCGATCAAGGGGATCTGGCAGTAGCGTTCGACGTCATGAGGTTGAGCGGCGTGACGTAATGTTGAGGAGGCTCGTGACGCCGAGCGGAGGCACGGATGCCGGGAGCGAGGCGCACGGCAGTAGGAGCCGCGCATGGAGGCGCGGCGACGAACGTCTCC
>JAFAQW010000191.1 GCA_019245995.1 Vulcanimicrobiota bacterium
CGCTGGGATCCGTCGCCTTCCCCACGAGAATGATGTCCCAGCCTTCTGCATCTTTGGGGACGTACGAGTGAACGATCTCGTCCTCTTTGACGATTCCGAGCGCGACGACGTTCACGAGACAGTTGTGGTCGAAGCCTCGATCGAAGTACACGTCGCCTGTGACGTTCGGCACGCCGATGGCGTTGCCGTATGCGCCGATTCCGTCTACTGCCGCGCGCGCCACGTACGCCTGATGCGACGCCGCCGCGGGCAGGTCCACGTGCCCGAAGCGCAGCGGATCCGCGACCGCGATGACTTCGGCTCCCATGCAGAGGACGTCGCGAACGATGCCACCGATGCCGGTCGCGGCGCCTTCAAACGGCACGATCTGTGACGGGTGATTGTGCGATTCGTGCGCGACGACGATGCCGTAGCGCGCACCGTCGTGCGTCCCGAGGTGGAGAACGCCGGCATCTTCTCCGGGACCGAGGACGACGCGCGCGCCCGCAGTCGGCAGACGTTTGAGGTAACGCCGGCTCGACTTATAACTGCAATGCTCGCTCCATTGCGCGTCGAAGGCATGGAGCTCGACGGTCGACGGCGGACGGCCTAACCCGGCCGCAATTCGTTGGAGCTCGTCTTCACGCAGGGCGACCTGCTTGTTTACGGAGGGTTCCGAATCAACCAATCGCGACTCCCGCGGGAGTCGGGGGCTGCTGTTGCAGCGAAGCATCAGCATGAAGCACGGCGGAGCGCACATTGGCTTGCATCAACAACGTGCGTCCGTAGAGGACGGTATCTTCCAGGCCGAAGAGTTTTGCGCAGTGCATCGCGAGCGTGCCGGCATCGCGGTTCTCGCGGAGCACGGGCGCCGATGAGGCGGAGTCGAGCATTGAGAAGAGCAGCCCGTCGTCGCCTACGGCAATGATGACCAGCCGCGCAAAGCTCGCCTCCAGCTGCGCCAAGAGCTGCAGCACGTAGGCGGGGGTCGCCGACGCGCTCGCCACGTGACGAAGCGCCGGAAGGCCGACCTGCCCGAGCGCCTTGACGAGTTCGCCCGTGCGGTCGATGAGCGCGGGCGAATCGGCGACGATCGCCACCATGCCCGGCCGCATGACCGGAAATGTCCCGACGTACTCAGCGACTCGTTCGTAGGCGCGCTTGACCTTGTCAAGCGCCGCATCGTCCACCGTCTGGAGGTTGCGGTAGATTTGCTTGTCCAGCATGAGCTCTTCGCGCCCCTGCGGCCACAGGCGCCAGGAATCGTTGTCGATCACGTCTGCGATCACCAACTGTCCTTCGTTCTCGCCGCTCGCGAGCCGCCCGAATTCGACCTTGAGATCCACCAGCAAGACGTCGCGCTTGCGCCAGGCGTGCGACAGAATGTCGAAGGTGAGCCGCGCGAGCTCCGTCATCACGCCGATCTCGTGCGGCGCCGCGATGTCGCGCGCCACGATCTGGTCCGGCGCGATCATGGGATCGTGCTGGGCGTCGTCTTTGAGAAAGAACTCGATCGCCCGAGGCACCAAGAGCGTTCCGCGCGCCACGCTGGGATTGCGTTTGACGAACGACCCCGCCGCCACGCCGCGCGTCACGACTTCGAGTGGAATCATGTTGCAGCGGCGCACGACCATCTCGTTGTCGTCGTCGTCCTCACCGCCGCTGAGATAGTGCGTCGGCAACCCGCAGAGATTCAGCAATCGAAAAACGCGCGCCGTCGTCTGCGCGGCGAGCCGGCCTTTTCCCGCAATGACGTTGCGCCGGGCGCCGTCCCCGGCGGAAATCTGATCCGTTTGAGCGACGATCAGTTGGACCGGCTGCGCGGGATTCTCATACAGAATTTTCGTCTTGCCGTGAGCAACCTCGTTGCCCTTATTCACGGCAGCCGCACCTCGATCTGACGCGGGAACGGCGGCAGATTCTCGATGCGATCCGCCAACAGGCGCGCTCGCTGCGGCGCCGTGCCGACGTACGCGCTCGGATCGAGCAGCCGCCGAATCTCGGCCGGATCGACGCGCGCCGTCAACTCCGCGTCCTCGCTGAGCAAGTGCGCGAGCGGATTGTCGTCGCCACGCCCGATCGCTTCCCACGCTTCCATGGACGCACGGCGCAGGGTTTCGTGCAGTTTCTGCCGGTCTCCGCCGGAACGCGCGGCTTCCATCATCACCGCCTCGGTCCCGGCGAACGGTCCGTAGGTTCGCAAGTTCGCATTAATGCGGCGCTCGTCCACGCGCAACCCCGAAACGACGGTGGCGCCGAGCGCCAACATCTCGTCGGTGCAGAGCAATGCTTCGGGCAGAATCGTCCGCCGGTTCGCGCTGTCGTCGAGCGTGCGCTCCAGCAGGTTCGTCGCCGCATTCTGCCATGCGACGCCGGCGTACGCGGGCAGCAAGCGCGCGAGCGAACAGATGCGTTCGCACAGAATGGGATTGCGCTTGAAGGGCATCGCCGAACTGCCGACTTGCGCTCGTCCGAACGGCTCCGCAACTTCACCGATCGCCGGCGTGCTCAGTATCCGAACGTCGCTCGCGAACTTCGACAGTGACGCGGCCACACCGGATAATGCGGACAGGACAAAATAGTCGAGCGTGCGGGGATATGTCTGCGTGCTGATCTCTCGCGCGCGCAGGCCGAAATCCTCGAGCACCGCCGCTTCCACCTCGCCGGACGCGCCGGGGCGCCGCCCGAGCCGCTCGTAGGAAGCGGCCGTCCCGACCGCACCGCGGAGCCCCTTCGCCTTGACGTTTTCGAAGACGAAGCGCAGATGTTCGTCGTCTGCGAGGAGGTCTTGCGCGTATGCCGCCATGCGATAACCGACCGTCGTCGGCTCCGCGGGTTGCAGATGCGTCAAGCCGATGCAAACGGTGTCCGCGTAGGCTTGAATTTTCTCGGCGAACAATCGCAGCAGCCGGCCCAGACTGTCGCCGAGCAGCGATAGCGCCCGGCGTAACCGGTAGATCTCGACCGTATCCTCGACGTCCATCGAGGTGGCGCCGAGATGCAATTTTCCACCGCCGCGACGCGCCTGCGACGCGAATACGTGGATCTCCGCCATCAGGTCGTGATGAATGTCCTTTTCGATCTCGAGCGCCGCTTCGATGTCCACCTCGGAGGCGTGTTCGCGCAAGTCCGCGAGCTCCGCCTCATCCACGAGCCCTTGGACGGACTGTGCTGCGGCCAACGACACCCAAACCGCGCGCCACAGCCGTCGCCGCATCCGCTCGGAAAAGAGCGCGCGCAACTCCGAGCGGCCGTATCTCCACGAAAACGGCGAGGCGTAGGTATCGTGCACCATGGATCGTCGGCCGCTTTCGCTTCCCGGGAAGCGGCGGCCTCGTCATCGTACTGCGCGTACCGTGAGACTCGTTTCCGCGATGTTGCTCGCCGCCGCGCTGGCGTCCGCCGGTTGCTCCAAAAGCGGCGGCGTCGCGCTGCAGCGTCACGCGTGGACGCAACCGGGCGTGTTGCGCATTGCGATCAGCGAGGAGCCCAAGAACCTCAACCCGCTGCTCGCAGGTACCACCCAAGAGATCTTCATCGACCGGCTGATGTTCGAACCGCTGCTCTCTGCGGATCCGCACGGGGACGCGGTCCCCATGCTGGCCGCCGCGGTGCCGACGTCCGCGAACGGGGGAATCAGCCGCGACGGCCTCACGATCCGGTATCGTCTACGCGCGGACGCTCGTTGGACCGACGGCATCCCCGTGACCGCGCGCGACGTCATCTGGTCGTGGAATGCCATCGAGAACGCCAACAACGACGTCGTGTCGCGGCACGGTTACGACGACGTGCGCGCCATTGACGCACCGGATCCGCATACCGTGATCGTCCACCTGAAGGCGCGCTTCTCCCCGTTCGTCAACACGTTTTTCGCCGAGAGCGATCAGGCGTACGAGGTGCTGCCGGCGCACGTTCTCGCGAAGTATCCCAACATCAACCAAATCCCGTTCAACGCGATGCCGGGCATCTCCGACGGACCGTTCAGGTTCGAGCGCTGGCAGCGGGCCGATCGAATCGTGCTCGCCGCAAATCCTCATTTCTTTCGAGGGAAGCCGGCGTTACGGCATGTCGTCATCCAGTTCGTCGCGAACGACGATTCGGCGATCAACCTGCTGGCGACGCATGCGATCGACTACATTCAGGCGCCGTCCATTCAAACGTATCCGCGACTACGCGGCCTTCCGGCGGCGCAAATCGTGTGGGTCAACGTCAACGGCTTCGAAGGAGTAGAGCTGAATTGCCGCCACGACGCGCTTTCCGACCGGCGCGTCCGCGCCGCAATCGCGGCGGCGCTCGACAAGGACGCGCTGACGCGCCAGCTGACGTACGGGCAAGAGACGAGGGCGACCGAAGATTTGCCCGATTGGATGTGGGCCTTCGATCGTAGCGTGCGTCCGGTGCCGTTCGATCCGGCCGCGGCGCGCGCGCTGCTCGCGCACGCCGGCTGGCGCGCCGGCGCCGACGGGATGGCGCGCAAAAACGGGCGGCCCTTGCAACTGTCGCTGGTGACCGACTCGGCGACCGCGACGCATCGGTCGGAGACGCTGTTGATTCAGGCGGCACTGCGCCGCATCGGCATCGACGTGCGCGTGAAATACTTTCCGTTCGACCTTCTCTACGCGCCACAAGCAATGGGCGGCATCCAGCACGGCGGCAAGTACGACTTGCTCGCCTACACCTGGTATGCGGGCATCGATCCGGACAACTCCTCGCAGTTGACCTGCAACAATTTTCCTCCGCACGGTTACAACGATGCCCGCTATTGCAATCCGGCGATGGACCGCGCCCAGGCATCGGCGCTTGCGCACTACGACCGCGGGTCACGCAAGCGCGCGTACTCGACGATAGAAGGCTTACTGGCCGCAGATAACCCGATCGTTTTCTTTTGGTGGCAACGCCAGCAGGAAGCCGTGTCCGTCGACTTTCACGGCTTCGCGCCCAACCCGGTCATCGAATCGTGGAATGCCTGGCAGTGGAGCATCTGATCAGCGCGTCAGCGCGGCGAACTCCACGGTGATTCGGTCGAGCAGGGCACGCAGATCGTCGGGATCGCCGCCGGAACGTCCCGTCACGATCGACTCCATGGCGTCGACGACCCGCTCGTAGGCGCCCCGAGCGCGCCGCTCGCCGATCCTTCGCGCGAGCGGGCCCAGCATGCGGTTTCGCCACACGAGGTTCGCTGGAAGCTCGTCGTGACCGCTCGCAATCGCCCAAACG
>JAFAQW010000073.1 GCA_019245995.1 Vulcanimicrobiota bacterium
CGCGACCTTCACTTAAACCGTCCTCCGACCCGTTCGAAAATCGCCTTGATGCGGTTGACGCCGGGAATCGCTTTGTGAATCAAGGGTGGCAGCTTGCCGGCGCGCATCATGTTGATGGCGCTCGGCAAGGTCTTGAGCTGTCCGACGATGTTGAAAAGCCCGGTAGACTTCGGCATGAGCGTCAGCTCGTTGAGTCGTCCGCTATGCTTGACCGAGGTGGCGAACGCGTCGGCGTGGCGCGTTCCCGCGTTGTTCGTGTAGCCCGCGTCGACGGCCATTCGGCGCAGCTTGAGGATCTGCTCGAGCGGCGCGACGCCCTTCGGACACTGCGTGACGCACTCGTAACAGTGCGTGCAATCCCAGACGCCGCCGGGCTTGCTGTAGTCGCCCAGGCGCTCTTTCGTCTTGGCGTCGCGGGGATCGCCCGCGTAACGATAGGCCTGCGCGAGCGCCTGCGGCCCCAGAAAATCCGCGTTCACGGCGAACGACTCGCAATCCATCAGGCACGCGCCGCAACTGATGCACGAGACTTCCTGGATCAGTTCTTCCATCGAAGCGTTGGGGACGCGATACTCCTGGTCCGGCGGCGGCATCGGCTCTTTGGCCTGCAGCCAGGGCTTCACCGCCAGATGCTTGTCCCAAAAGGGCGACATGTCGCAAACAAGGTCGCGAATCACCGGCATCGAGGGCGCCGACTCGACGCGCGTCTTGCCGTTCTTGGTAAACTCTTGCAGCTTGCTCTTGCACGCGAGATGCGCGTGACCGTTGATCCACATCGCACACGATCCGCAGATCGCGCTGCGGCACGCGCAGCGCACGGCCAGCGAGGGATCCTGATACTCTCGAATCTGAATCAGCGCATCCAGCACCACGGCGTGATCCGGAAGCTCGACGGTATAGGTCTGATAACGCCGTACCGGCGAGCGGTTCCACGGCGGCGGATACGGCTCTCCCGGGACGGCGTCGGCAGCATAGTTGCCGTCCGGATTGTAGCGTCCGACCTCGATCGTGAATTGCATCAGTAGGTTCGTACCTCGGGCTTCCAGCGAGTGATCGTCACGGGCAGTTGCGCGATCTCCGGATCTTCGGCGCCGCGATGGGTCAGCAGCGTGTGGACCATCCAGTCGGCGTCGTTGCGCTCGGGATAGTCCACGTGCGTATGCGCGCCGCGGCTCTCTTTGCGGATCAACGCATCGCGAATGATCGTTTCGCCACAGTCGAGCAGGTAGCCGAGCTCGAGCACGAAGGTCAACGCCTGGTTGAACACGCGGCTCTTGTCGCCGACGGCCACGTTCTCGTAGCGGCGCCGGAACTCGCGCAGCTTATCGAGCGCCTCGTGCAGGCCCGCGTCGCTGCGGTACAAGCCCACCTTTTCGTCCATCATCGTGGCAAGCTCCAGACGCAAACCCGCGCACGTCTCGCCCGTGTACGGACGGTCGAGCAACCCCTGCAAACGGGCCTGCTCCGCCTCCAGCAGATCTTCTCCGGCCGTGCTGCGCACGGTTTGCGCGGCATATTGCGCGGACGCCTGACCCGAGCGGCGCCCGAAGACGATCGTATCGAGCAGCGAGTTCGCACCTAGACGGTTGCCGCCGTGGACGCTCACGCAGGCAACTTCGCCCGCCGCGTAGAGACCGGGAACGATCGTGGCGCCGTTGACATCGGTCTTGATGCCGCCCATCTGATAGTGCATGCCGGGCCGGACCGGCACCGGCTCTTTGATCATGTCGATGCCGAGATAATCGAGCGCCATCTCGTGAATCTGCGGCAACTTTCGCAGGATCACGTCGGGCCCGAGGTGGCGCAGGTCCAGCAACACGTTGCCGTTGATGCCGCGGCCTTCCGCGATTTCGGTCGCCTCGGCGCGCGAAGTGACGTCGCGCGCGGCGAGTTCCATCTTGTTGGGCGCGTAGCGCTTCATGAACCGATCGCCCTCGGAGTTCAGGAGGTAGGCGCCTTCGCCGCGAGCCGCCTCCGTCATCAGAAAGCCGCTGCCCGCGAGCGTCGTGGGATGGTACTGTACCATCGCCATGTCCATCAGGGGCGCACCGGCGCGGTAGGCCAGCGAATAGCCGTCGCCCGTGCACATCAGCGCGTTCGTGCTGGGCTCGTACAGCCGGCCCAGCCCGCCGCTGGCGACGACGACGGCCTTGGAACGAAGCACATGCAGCTCGCCGGTGAGCATCTCCAGCGCCACGAGCCCGCGGCAGGCGCCGTTCTCCATGACAAGCTTGGTCGCGAACCACTCCTCGTAGACTTTCACGCCCGCCTTGAGAATCTGATCGTAGAGCGTCACGAGCAACGCCTGCCCCGTGATGTCGCCCACGAAATACGTGCGCGCCTGCGAGGCGCCGCCGAAGGCGCGGGTGCCGAGTTTGCCGTCGGGCGCGCGGTAAAAGATCACGCCCATGTGCTCGAACTCGATGATGTCGCGTGGAGCCTCTTGGGTCATGATCTCGACGGCGTCCTGATCGGCGAGGTAATCGCTGCCTTTGACGGTGTCGAACGCATGGGATTCCCAGGTATCGCCCTCGCCGAGCGCGGCGTTGATGCCGCCCTGCGCGGCGCTGGAATGGCTACGGATAGGATGGACTTTCGAAACGATCGCTACGTTGGCGCCGTTGCGCGCCGCCTCCAGGCCCGCGCGCATGCCGGCCAGTCCGGCGCCGAGCACTAAAACGTCGTGGTCGTGCGTCACGCGCGACTAGTTTCCCGCCCGGTGCGGCCGCCCTGCCCTGCGAAGTATTTCATGGCGCCGCGTGCAGCATACCAGGCGCTTCACCTGAACCGATACGGTTTTCGTAGCCGGACGTCAGGCCGTCGGACGCAAGACTGCGACCATGGTCGGACGGCTGCGCGGCGGCGTGGCGCGCCGCAGCAAACCGGCGGCGCGGGACGCCGCCCAATATCCGTCGTGCAGCAGTCCGGTGCGGCGCGCGAGCTTCATCGGCAGGCGCTCCTTGCGCAGCACGCGGCCCTTTTCGTCGAGCTGCGCCGCGTGCGCGCACGTAAAGGCGTGCAACACCGGGAAACGCGCGTTGTACTCGCTGAAGTCCACGAACTCCGCGCGGTACCCGATGTGTCGCGCGATCGTCGCGACCGAATCCTGCGAAAACCACCAGAGGTGGACGGGCGGCAGATCGGTGCTCCACGGCCGGTCGTAGCCGTAGTAGGTGCGGTTGGGCGTCGTCAGCACGATCGAACCACCGGGCGCTAACAGCTGCGCCGCACCGCGCAACAGCGCGATCGGATCTTCCAAATGCTCGATCACTTCGACCATGACGATCGCGTCGAACTTTGCCGCGGAGCTCGCGGCATACGACTCCACCGACTCCGCGCGATAGAAGTCGCCGTACGCGCGCTTCGCGTGGGCCACCGCTTCCTGCGAAATGTCGATGCCGAACGCGTCGTAGCCCGCGGACTTCAGTGCGTAGGTCAGGTACCCGAGACCGCAGCCCGCCTCCAAGATGCGGCGGGCGCCGTATTGCCGCAGCGCGCGGTACACGCCCCACGCGGCGTCCACGCGTGTGGTCAAGTAGCGTAAGGGGTCCCGCGCACGGACGATCCGGCGCGCGTACTGGAAGTAGCGGTCGTAGCCCGGCGCGCCGCCCGGAACGGCGTAGATGGCGTTATAGACGTGCGGGTCGATCTTCTTCGGATCCGCAACCATCGTCATGCAGCTGCGGCAATCGAAGATTGCGTAGCTCTTCGGACGCTGATATCCGGGAACGCTTCCGGCGGGCGCCAGCGCACCGCCGCAGATCTCGCATTGAGTCATCGGCCGCGCATGTTCGACGCCTAGTCGCCTTCCCTCATTGTCGCAGTAGAGCGCCGACCACCATCTCCCGGAGGGCGCATGCTGCAGAACGTTTCGGTCACCCAGCCGCGCCGAACCCTCGAGTTCGGCATCTATCGCGACGGCGACAACAATCTCGACGCGATCCAAGAATCGACGCTATCGCAAGCGTTGCACGTCAGCCGCCACGATTCGCGGATCGAGTTCACCGTGGAGGATACGACGGAGTTGCGTGCCGACGGCGACGCCATTCGCTCGGGCGCTCTGCATACCGAACAGTATACGATCGCCGACGGCGACGTCGCACACGTGCGATTGAGCCAAGCGCACGACATGAGTAGTGAAGCCAATCTCGCCCGGTTCGTCGCGCATACGCTCGACAACGCGCAGCGCAGCGGCGCGAAGCAGACCTGGATCGATCTGGTCGATCACGGGGGTGGCGACGGAGGAGGCCTGGAGACCGGCGACGGCAGCGTCATGGCGATGCCACAGATTGCGCGCGCGATTGCCGACGGCGTAGCGATGCACGCCGCCGCGCATCCCGACGACGGCAATCGCCACATCGACGGTATCGTGGCCAATCAGTGCCTTATGGATACGATGGGCTTCGCCGACGCGCTCGCGCACGCCGGGGTCAAATACCTGGCCGCGAGCCCGGAGACGATGCTCGCGCCCGGCGTGCCGAGCGACGTCGCGCACGTCATCGCGTCGCACCTCGAGGACCCGCAGGCCATGTCGAAAGCCATCGTCAACGACGTGATGCGCACGAAGTACGACGCGGGGGAGTTCGGCTTCGACCCCGCCGCCGCGTTCGACGTGCTCGATCTCGACGGTGCCAAAATGACGCGCGCCGAACAAGCGATCAAACGGCTCAACGACGACGTGGCCGACGCCGCCGGCGACTCGAGCGTGCGCGGCCCGCTGCGTGAGGATGCGCGCGCGATCGACGGCATGGCGCGCTTTCCGCAGAGCACCAAAGACATGCCGTGGCGCGCCGACCGGCCGGCGATCGCGTTCTACGACACCGTGGCGGCCGATGGCCGCTTGAGCGCGGGCCTGCGCGGCGACGCGCGGGCCGCTTCCGACGCGGTCCGCGATCTCGTGCTCGCGCACCGCGAGAGCGACGACTTCGTGCCGTTCGGCCACGCGGATTACTCCGACGCCATCGGACCTACCGTTCACTTGCCGACGTCCAAGCGGCAGATCGACCCGTGGGCGCAACAGGGCGTCACCGAGACGGACAACGAGTTTTACAAGAGCGTCGACCAGGCCGCCATGACGCGCGCTCTCACCTAGGGAAGGAGCGGGTTCGGAGGGGCCCAAACGAGCCGTGACCAGGCAACCTTCGGAGGATTCCCATGCGCGTTTCGGCGCCGTCGTCGAGCCTCGTTTTCGCCCTTCTGATCTGCGCCGGCTGCACGTTGGCCGGCGGTTCCGGAGTCGCGTCCGGACGCGGCTCGAGCGCAGCGTACGCACCGGCGATCGGCCGCGGCGCTAAGAGCCCGGCCAGCCAATACATCTCTCACGTCGTGGTCATCATCCAAGAGAATCGCAGCTTCGAGAACTTCTTCGCGGGGTATCCCGGCGCCGACGCGCCGATGTACGGTTACGGCATGGTCGCCGGCAAGAAGGTGCAGATCCCGCTGCATAAAGACACGTTCGAGGTCGAGCCGAACCTCCCGCACGAGTTCGAAAATGCAACGTTCGAGTGGAACGGCGGAAAGATGGACAGGTTCAACAAGTTCGGCAAGAAAGGCACGAACGCGGCCTACGCCTACATCGACCGCCACCAACTCAAACCATATTGGCACATGGCAGGCCACTACGTGCTCGCGGATCACATGTTTCCGACCGAATTCGGTCCGAGCTGGACCGGACACATGACGCTCATCGCCGGCACCGACACGATTCAGACCACGCCGTCCCCGGAGTCGCTCGCCGATTTTTCCGACGGCGCCTTCAACAGTTGCGATTCACCGCCCGGCACCAAAACCACGCTCGTCACCACCAACTACGTGGTGCATCACGACGTCGGCCCATATCCGTGCTTGACGCAGTTCGCTACCATGGCGAGCACGCTCGACGCGGCCGGAGTTTCGTGGAAGTACTACGTTACGAAGGTGAAGCACGCCGGCATCTGGTCGCCCTTCGAAGCGATCAGGTACGTTCGTTTCGGGAAGGACTGGCAGACGAACATGATCGCGCCCCAGACGCGCATCCTGACGGATCCGCAAACGGGCCAGCTAGCGTCGGTCAGCTGGGTGACGCCGTCGAAACCCGATTCCGATCATCCCGGCCAGCGCAGCGACCTCGGTCCGTCGTGGGTCGCGTCGATCGTCAACGCCATCGGCAAGAGCCAGTATTGGAGCTCGACGGCCATCGTCATCGTCTGGGATGACTGGGGCGGCTTTTACGACAACGTCCCGCCGCCGACGCTCGACTATCGGGGGCTAGGAATGCGCGTGCCGTGTCTGATCGTCTCGCCGTACGCGAAGCGCGGTTACGTATCGTCCACCCAGTACGAGTTCGGCAGCATCCTGAAGTTCATGGAAGAAGTCTTCGGTCTTCCGCCGCTCGGGCCGCCGTCGGAGGGCTACACCGATTCCCGCGCCAACAGCATCAGCGACGCGTTCAACTTCGCGCAAAAGCCGCGCGCCTTCGAACCTATTCCGTCAAAGTATCCGATCGCGCGTTTCCTGCACGAACCGCCGTCGAACGAGGCGGTCGACGAATATTAGTCGCCGCTAGCGCGACAGATCCACTCGCGACGGATAGATGGGCCGGTTGATGAGCCGTTCGAGCGTCGCCGCGGGCGCTCGGAGCGCGAGCTCGCAAAAGCGTGCGAAGGCTTCGCGCGTCGCTTCACCTTCGGCGTAGCGTTCGTTGCGCTCCATTTCGACGCGACCGCGCACCGGTAGCAGACGCACGTAACGGCCGTCATCGTCTTCGCCCACCTCGATCAGCTGCGCATCGGCAAAAATCTGCAACGCCGCGCGGATAGTCTGCGTCTCCACGCCGCGAATGCCGAGAACGCCCGCGATCGCCGCGTTATCGGCGCGAATCGCGTTTGAGGATGCCATCGCCTTCAACCCGCGGTAGATCTCGCGTAAACGCTGGAGCGGCGGAGCTTCGCAATCGATCAAAAATTCGTTGAGCGGGCGATCGCGTTCTCCGTACAGCAAATGAATCCGCGCAGGCGCGCCGTCGCGGCCCGCTCGTCCGGCCTGCTGATTGAACTCGCCGGCATTGAAGTTCAGGTGGTAGAGCACCACGTTGCGGACGTCGGGTAGATCGATTCCTTCCCCGAAGGCCGACGTCGCGACGATCACGTCGAGCGAGACTTCACGGAACCGCTTCTCGATCTCCAAGCGTTCGGCGTTGGGCATCCTGCCGTGATAGAACATCACGACGTCTCCCAACTCGCGCCGCAGCTGCTGCGCGACTTCGGTCGCCTTTGGCCGGGAGTTGCAGTAGACGATGCCCTTGCGTCCGTTCGGCGGCGCCGAACCGAAGAGATCCAACAGGTATCCCAGCTTGTTCCCGGTATCGCGCGCGTCCACGACTTCCAGGTTGTCGCGCACGGTCGGGTCGATCACCCACGACTCGATGCCCAGGTCGGTAACGATGCGTTTGAAGGCGTCGTCGCCCGCGGTCGCCGTGAGCGCGAGCACCTGCGGACGCCCGAAGCCGGCGATCGTTTCACTCAGCCGCCCGTACGCCGGGCGATGACGCGACTCGGCGAGATGGTGCGCCTCGTCCACGACCACGAAGGAGGGCACGCTGTCTCCGCGCAGCGCATCGCGGTGAAACTCCAAAAACTCCGGTGTCGCGAGCACGATGTCCCACTCGCCGGCGCGCAACGCCCGGAAAAGATCTTCTCGTTCGTCGGCGTCGATGGAACCGTTGGCCCGAAAGCAACGCACGCCGAGAGGCTCCAGCCGTCGAAGCAGCGCGTCGAACTGGTCGTTTGCAAGCGCTCGCAACGGATAGACGACCAGCGTCTTGCCGTCGGCGGCGAGGGCGCGCAGTGCTGCGGCGTACTGGAAACAGAACGACTTGCCACGCCCGGTTCCAAAGACTGCCAGCGTGTTTTTGCCGGCGTCGACTCGCTGCAACACGGCGGCTTGCGGCGCATGCGGCCGCGAGTCGCCGATCAAGGCCTCGCGCACGCGTTCGGCTACGCCCTCGCCATCGGCGGTAGAGACGCGCGCCGCCGCGCCGCGATCGCGCCGCAATGGTGCACCGATCTCGCGCTCCAGCAAGATGTTCACGCCCCGATGCCGCCGTTCGCCGGCCGGCACCTGCGGCGCGGAGCTCCCCGTCAGCGAGGCGATCTGCGCGCGGTAGCGCGTGCCCGCATCCATAACGGGCGCGAGATGCGCGGCCAGCTGCCGATTCAAAAATCCAAGATGCAGGTTGCCGTAATGCACCGCGATCGCGTTGGCGTCGTGGGGGTTTTCGGGCTGCCGGCGCAGATCTAGAGCTGCGCCGGCGCGCAGGCCCGCGATCGTGTCTTGCCGCCCTTCGAAAGAGACGCCCGCGATCTTGGTGTGAAAGCGCGGCGCGTCGACAATGTTGGAATAGCGATCGCGCAGATACTCCTTGCTCTTCGCAAAGACGCGCTCCACAAAATCATCGCTCGGCGCTCGAGGTATGCCACCCTCGCTACCGCTGAATTTGTCATCCCGAGCCCCGTCGAGGGACGCTCGGGTGGCATACCCACTCGCGCCTGCATTTTTCGTCGGTTCAGCCTGGTACGACAGCGTATGTGGGGCGGTATACCCCGAGTCCAGCTCCTCGGCAGCAGCATCGCCAGAATCGAGCGCCCGGAGCGCGGCTTCGAACGCCTCCTCCGACGGCGTCGGCGGCGGAAAGCCTTTAGGTCCCGCGCTCCTCTTCGGGCGGTGCGGGTTGCCCCGAGTCGGCAAACTCCTCGAGGTTGAGCGAGATCTCTTCGTGGCCTTGCTCCAGTGCGGCTTCGTGCAGTCCGGCGTTTTGCGCGTCCAGCGGATCGATCGTCGTCTCTTCGCCGGTCAACGGATCTTCCACCGCGACGGCGCCGCCCGAATCGGCGCGCTTCTTGCGATAGCGCGGCGGCACTGCGGCCGACGTCATGCGCGCGGCCTTGGCCTTCGCGCGCCGCTCGCGGCGAGCCGCGACGATATCCTCACGCGCGACGCCGCTTCGGGCCTGCAGCGCGGCCGAATCCGTCCTCGAGCGCGCGCTCAGGGTGCGGTCTTGCGTGAATCCGGCGCGGCGGCGCTTCGCGGCCGCTTCGAGTTGGCGTTTGCGAAAGACGAGCACCAGGGGCGCCGAGTAGAAGATCGAGTGATAGCCGCCCGAGCAGATGCCGACGAGCAACGCGAACGCGAAGTTCTTCAGCGACGCTCCGCCAAGGGCCAACAACGCCACCAGCGTGATCACGACGGTCGCGAGCGTGTTGAACGAGCGCGTCATGGTCTGCTTGATCGATTCGTTGACGATGCGGTCGTAGGCTTGCCCCGCCATGAGTTTGGTGTTCTCGCGAATTCGATCGAGGATGACGATCGTATCCATGACGGAATACCCGATGACCGTCAGCACCGCCGCCAAGAACGCGTCGTCCGCGCGCTTGTCGGCGAGCGCGTAGATGCCGATCATCATTGCGGCGTCGCGTACGAGCGCGACGACGGTCACGAGCCCGAAGATGTAGTTCCAGCCGAAGCGAAAGGCGATGTAGATAAACTGAATGCCGAGTGCGATCACGAGCGCCCACAGCGCCTTCGTCAAGTATTCGCGACCCAGCGACGGACCGACGGACGTGATCTGCGACGACGCTCGGTCCACCGGTGCGACGGTGCTCAGCGCGTTCCAAACCGGCGCGGAGTTATTCGCGAACGCGGTTTGCGTCTGGACGACGAAGCCTTTGCCGTCGGTACCGGCGGTCGTGACGGACTCCTCGGTCAGGCCGAGCCCGGCCAACGCGGCCGTCACCTTGTCCGCGGTGGTCGGCTGGGTGAACTTGACGGCAATGTCGGTGCCGCCCGTGAACGATAGTCCGAGGCGCAGCATGTGCGAAGGCTGGAAGCCGTTCCCGCCCGCAAAGCCGTGGTAGATCATCGAGCCAAGCCCCAACGCGATCACCGCGTACGAGATCCACGACACGATGCGGAACCATCCGACGATATTCCAGTTCAAACGTCTGAAGAGCATCGCTACGCCTCCGCGGCCGCAGCGCCGGTTGAAAAGATGCCCACGTCGCCGCGCTTGACGCCGTAGAACTCCGGTGCGGTGAGGATCTCGTTGTCCACCAGCACGTCCACGAAGAACCGCGTGATGAAGACCGCCGTGACGAGCGAGACGACGGTGCCCCAGAATAGCGTGAAGGCGAAGCCCTTCACCGTGCCCGTGCCGAGCATGTAGAGCACGCCGGCGCCGACGATTGTGGTGAAGTGGCTATCGAATACCGCGGAGAACGCGCGCTGGAAGCCGACGCGAACGGACGCCCGCATCGTCTTGCCGTTCCACAGCTCTTCTTTGATTCGCTCGAAGATCAGCACGTTGGCGTCAACCGCCATGCCGATCGAGAGCACGAAGCCCGCGATGCCCGGCAGCGTCAGCGTCGCATGCGAAACCGCGAGAATCGCCATCATCACGAAGACGTAGATCGCGAGCGCGAGGTCGGCGAGCAAGCCGGGCAGGCGATACACGAGGACCATGAAGATCAGCACGAGCGCGAGCCCCAAGCCGGCGGCGCGCATGGACTGCACGAGGTCGATCTTCCCAAGCGTCGGTCCGATCGTTTCCTTCTCGACGATCTTGACGCTGACGGGCAGCGCGCCGGCGTTGAGCTCGTTGGCGAGTGTGACGGTCTGCTCTTCGGTATAGCTGCCGTGGATTTCGCCGCTGTCGTAGATCGCCGTCTGAATGATCGGCGCCTCGAGATAGCGTTTGTCCAAGAAGATGCCGAGCGGCTTCTGCACGTTGGCGCTCGTGAGTTTCCCGAACCTCGCGGGATCCTTCGTTTGGAAGAGGATGTTGGGGCGGCCCCCCTGATCGTAACTGGCTTGCGCCGACTTGAGGTCCTTGCCCGAATAGACGACCTTGCCGCTGAGGCGGTATGCGTCTTGTGCAACGTATTTCTCCGCGGCCGCTTTCTCTTTCGCGGAGGCGTTCGGGCTTGTCAGGGTCAGGAGTGCCGCGTCGGCTTTTTGCATCACGTCGAACGGCACGATCTTATACTGCAAGACCGCGACTTGTTTGAGCGTCTGCTCCGCTTGGTCAGGGTTCTTCACGGCCGGCAACTCGACCAAGATTCGGTCCGTCCCGACGTTGCTGATGGACGGCTCTGCGACGCCGAGACCGTTGATTCGGCGATCGATCACTTCGCGGGTCTGCGCCTGCACCTGGGACGTGATCTGCGGCACCTCTTCGGTCGGATAAAGCTGGAGCAACAGCCGCGCGCCGCCCTGCAGATCGAGCCCAAGGTGGATCTTCTTTTGCACCGGCAGAGCCGCCCACACGGAGAGCGCGCAAACCGCGACGATGACCAGCGCTTTGAAAGGCGCCCGCAGAGTTTTCCAGTTCATTGGAGCCGCACAGGCTTATCCTTTGGCTGCGGCCGGGCCTGCCGTCGACCGCCAGAGCCGCCTCCCCGTCGCCAGCAAGCCGTAGCACGCCGCCAGACTCACGGCGCTCCACGATATGCCTTGCGCGACGCGCCCGTAAACGAATCCGCCCGCGCCGAACAGCGCCCCGTACACCGCCGCGAGCCCGAGCACCCAACCGGCGAACGCTAGCGTCAGCGAATCTTGCGATGGCGGCAGCCCGCCGTCGCGGGCGACGCCTCGCCACCCTGGGCCCGCCGGCCGCACCTTTGCGTAAAAGGCGCGCAGCGTCGTGGCGTCCACGGGCGGCGTCGCGAAGGTGACGACGAGCCACGTGAGCGTCGTCACCGCGATCGTGACGAGCAGCGTCGTGACGCTGTCGGCGGCGTGTCCGCTCTTGGCCGCCACGAGAAAGCCGAGCGAGACGCCAAACGACGCCACCATCGCGCTCACCTCGCTCCATGCGTTGATGCGCCACCAAAACCAGCGCAGCAGGTAGATCAGACCGGTCCCGGCGCCGATGGAGAGCAACAGGTTGAAGGCGTTGCGCGCGTTGTCCAACAGCAGCGTCAGGACGATGCCGACCCCCATCAGCAGCGCCGTCACGATGCGCCCGGCCAACACCAGCTCGCGTTGGCTCGACTGCGGACGAACGAACCGCTGGTAAAGGTCGTGGACGAGATACGACGTCCCCCAGTTGAGATGCGTCTCGATCGTCGAGCGGTAGGCGGCGAAGATGCCGGCCACCATGAACCCAGCGAAGCCCGCCGGCAGGAAGACCAGCATCGCGGGATACGCGATGTCGTTGCCGAGCAGGCTGGGCGCGAGGTGCGGAAAGCGCAGCTGAATATCGTGCAAGGACGGATAGACGATCGTCGAGGCGAGCGCGACGACGATCCACGGCCACGGCCGCAACGCGTAATGCATCACCTGGAAAGCAAAGGTGCCGAAGAGCGCGTCGGACTCCGTGCGCGCAGAGAGCATGCGCTGCGCGACGTAGCTCCCGCCGCCGGGTTCGGCGCCGGGATACCAGACGGACCACCACAGCACCGTCAGCGGAATCACGAAGATCGCGAGCGCCGTCTTCGGTTCGGCGAAGTTCGGCAGGATCGACAGCAGCGTCGCATCGTGCGCGCGGACGTGCGCGATGAGACCGTGCAGACCGCCGACGCCCGGCGCATGAACGGCGAAGTACGCGGCCGCGAACGCCGAGGTCATCGTGATGCAGAACTGGATCATGTCGGTCACCATGACGCCCCAGAGCCCCGCCGTCGCCGCAAACACGATCGGCACGGCGACGCAGATCGTCAGCGTCTCCGCCCGCGGCCAGCCGAAGAGAATGCCAGCGATCTTCACGAGCGCCAAGTTCACGGTCGCGATGATCCAACAGTTGAAAAAAAGACCGAGATAGACGGCACGAAAGCCGCGCACGAAGGACGCCGCTCTTCCGCTATAGCGCAGTTCGTAGAACTCGAGGTCGGTCAGCACGCCGCTGCGCCGCCACAGACGCGCGAAAAAGAAGACCGTCGCCATCCCGGTGAGCAGAAAGGACCACCACACCCAGTTCTCTGCGACGCCGCCGTCGCGAACGAGGTTCGTCACGAGGTTGGGCGTGTCGGTTGAAAACGTCGTGGCAACCAGCGAAATGCCGATCAGCCACCACGGCGCTTGACGTCCCGCCGCAAAGAACTCGGAGATGTTGCGCCCAGCGCGGCGCGCGAGCACGATCGCCGGAACGAAGCTCACGCCCAAGGAAACGACGACGATAATCCAATCCAGCGCCGTCAGGTGCATGCTGGCAGCGCGTTCGGTTCGATCTCTTCGATGACCTCGGCCGGCGCCAGCACGATCTCGTTGGGCAACTCTCCGAACGCAAACACGTTGGCGCGCACTCCGGAGCGGATCAAAAAATCCGCGAGCGGTGCGCGCAGCGCCGCCGTGCAGACCACTGCGGCCCGATCGCGCGGCGTGCGCGCCGCGTACGCCGCGATGCGGGCGCGCAGCGCGACGGCCGTGCCCGGTTCCGGTCCGGCCGCATCGGGACGGCACCACGCCGCGATCAGTTGCCGTTCGTACGCCGCGTCGAAGACGATCGGTTCGAGTTGCCCGGCGCCGCGGCGGCGCAACAGGTCCGCGACGATGGCGCGGCGGGCCGCCTCGGCCAGTTCGCGCGGATCGTGCGTGTGCGCTTCCAGCATCGCCTCCAACACCGCGACGGGATCGCGCGGCCACGCGCCCTCGCGCAAGAGCAGCACGAACGCTCGATGCAACGCCGCAAACGGTAGGCCGTCGGCGCCGATCTCCTTCACCAGCGCGGGGACGCTGGAGCGCAAGTGTTCCAGCAGCGTCTGCAGCTCTTGCCGGCCGACGAGGTGCGCCGCGTGCGTTCTCGAGACTTCTGCTAAGTGCGAGCCGAGCACCGAGATCGGATCGAAGACGAGCGCGCCCGAATTTGCGGCGCGTTCGCGCAGCTCGGCGGCGATCCACGCGCTGGGCAGGCCGTAGACCGGTTCGGGTTCGATCGCGACGTGGAGCGGTTCCAGCACGGCCGCATCCGCGACGGCCAAGAAACGATCCAGTTCCAGCCGTCCCGTCCCCGCCAAACGGTCGCGCACCCGAATGCCGTAGCTGCGTGGATCTCGCGTGAGGTCGTCGCGCAGGCGCACGCCCGGCAAGACCACGCCGATGTCGGCCGCAAGCGCGCGGCGCACTTCGCCGATGCGATCGAGCAGCGCGTCGCAGAGCGGCGGAGCGAGCAACGCCGCCAAATCCGCCCCGATCTCGATTGCCACGGCGTCCACGCCCACCAAGCTGAGGGCGAGCTCGGGCCGGCGCATCGCGTGACGTTTTCCGCGCTCTCGGTTTTCGCGCGCTTCGCGCTCGCTCCGCGCACGGCTGTGCTGCGCGGCCTGCGCGACGGCGAACGCGCTCCCCGCCAGCACCAAAAAGAGCGGCCGCGGCAACGCCGGCACGAACGCGAGCACCACGAGCAAACCGCCCGCGCCGCGCAGCACGTCGGGACGCGTAAAGAGTTGCGTCGCGAGATCGGCGCCCAGCGCGCCCTCCGAAGCCACGCGCGTCACCATCATGCCCATGGCGGTGGAGATCAGGAACGCAGGCAGCGTCGTCACCAAGGCGTTTCCGATGGAGAGCAACGCAAAGGTGTTGAGCGCGTCGAGGGGCGAGAGCGCGCGATACGCGACGCCCACGGCGACGCCGCCGATGAGGTTGAGCGCCACGATCACGAGCGCCGCGACGGCGTCGCCCTTGATGAACTTTCCGGCCCCGTCCATCGCCCCGTAGAAGTCCGCCTCGCGCTGGACCGCCTCGCGCTTGCGTCGCGCGCCCTCGGCGTCGAGCGCGCCCGCGTGAACGTCGGCGTCGATCGCCATCTGCTTTCCCGGCATCGCATCCAGCGTGAATCGCGCCGCGACTTCGGCGACGCGCTGCGATCCGCTCGCGATGACGACGAACTGAATCGTGATCAAGATCGCAAAGACGATCAGGCCGACGACAAGGTTGCCGCGGACGACGAACGCGCCAAAGGCCGGAATGATGCTGCCCACGGCACCCGGGGTCGCGCCGTCGGTGAGTATGAGACGCGTCGCCGATACGTCGAGCGCGAGGCGAAAGAGCGTCGCCACCAAGAGCGCAGGCGCAAAGGCGGAGAACTCCAAGGGATTCTCGACGGTTACCGACAGCAGCAACACCAGCGCCGAGCCGAACACGTTGAGTCCCAGCAACAGATCGAGCAGCGGCGGCGGCAGCGGCACGATGAGGATGGCAACGATGGCGAGGAGCACGCCCGCAAAGGCGTACACGGCGCCCCGGTGGGCGTTCATGCGTCGCGTTTCAACTCGCGAGCGAGCGCCACCACGACCTCGGCGACGGCGACGTAGTGCGCCTGCGCGATCGGTTCTCCGGCGCGCACGTCGCGATAGAGCGCCCGCGCCAGCGCAACGTTTTCGACGACGGGAATTCCGTGGCGCACCGCCGCCTCACGCACGCGCACGGCAAACGCGTCGAGCGCGCGGATCAGCACGCGCGGCACCGCAACGGCGGGCGGCCGGTACTCCAACGCAACCGCGACGTGCCGCGGGTTGGTGACGACGAAGGCCGCCTCTTTTATGCGCGCCACGCCGCCGCGTAGCAATGCGCGATGCAGCGCTCGCCGGCGTCCGCGCGTAGTCGCATCGCCTTCTTCTTCCTTGATCTCCCGCTTGCGCTCGTCGAAGGTCATGCGCAGCTTGCGCAGCCACACATTGCGCGCAGCGCCATACTCCCCGGCTGCGAAGAGGAGCCCGACGGCGACGCACGCACCCGCGATCGCCTGCGCCGCCTTCCCGACGTGCACCGCCACCGCCGGCATGGAAGGCACTTCAATCATGCCGCCGGCGTGCGCTCCCACGATTGGCACGATGGCGGCGCCGGCAACCGCGAATGCGACGACTGCGCGCACGCCGCCGTCCAGCGTCTCCCGCGAGGCGAGCCGCCGGACTCCCTGCGCGATGTCGAGCCGTTCGAACTTCGGCGTCACCGGGACCACGGTCAGCGCGCCGGCCTGCGCGACCGCCGCGAGCACGCCGCCTGCGGCCGCGCATGCAACGCAAACGAACGTGAGGGCAACGATCAACCACTCCGACGGCGGCGCGACGAGCTGCGACGCAGCAAGCGTGATCTGCCGGCGCGCGATCGCACCGAGCAACGGCGCCGCACCGGCGAACGCGAGCGACGCCACGGCGAAGGAAAGATTGGCCGCCAGCTGTCCCGAGCGCGCCACGTTGCCCTCGCGGCGCGCCTTGCGGATGCGATACGGTGTCGCTTCGAACGGCTTCTCGTCGGCCATCAACGCTTCGTCGCGTTCACGGCACGAGATCGGGTGCGCCGAGGCGAGGTAATCGCGCCGCGATCGACGGCACCGTGAGCGCGGTGATCACCAACGCGGCCGCGAATGCCAACGGAAACGCCAGCGTCACGCTGCCGAAACGCGGTACGACGCGGGCCAGCGCGCCGACGGCGATCTGAACGACGAGGGCGACGCCGATCGCGGGGCCCGCGATGTCGGCGGCGATGCGAACGAACGACGTGAAGAACTGCGCGGCAAACGACGCCCAGCCCGCCGCACTTACCGTTCCGCCGCACGGGATACGCTCGAAACTGCGCGCGAAGTTCAGCAGCACGATGCGATAGGCGCCGGAGAGGAAGAACGCGCCGGTACATGCGAGCGACCAGACGCGACCGAAACCGCTCGGTGCCACGAGCGTGACGGTGGGTGCGATCGCCCGGACGCCGACGAAATCGTCGACGGCGCGGCCCGCCGCGTACGCGGCGTCGTAGAGCAGCGACGCGGCCATGCCGAGTGCGCTGCCGATCGCAAACTCGAGGGCGAGCGCCAACAGCGTGGCGGCGCCGCCCGAAGGCGGCGAGGCGACGATCCGCGCATGCGCGAGCGCAACGGTCAACAACAGGGCGAAACCGGCGCGCAGCGGCGGCGGCACGCTCGGATGGGAAAAGCCCGGCGCGCGGAAGACGAAGCCCGCGCAGCGGGCCAAGATCAACAGCGACGCTACCACGGCGCGGTAAGCGGAACGATCGCGGTCAGGGCGTGATCGAACAGCGCCGCGAGCAGGTGCATGGCGGTCTTACCGAAGAGCGCGACCATCAGCCCTACGGTCATCGCCTTGGGTAGCAGCGTCAGCGTCTGCTCTTGCACTTGCGTGGCCGCTTGTGCGACCGCGACGACCGCGCCGACCAGCGAGGCCGCGACGAGCACGGGTAGCGCGATGATGGCCGTGGTGATCAGAGCGTCGTGCACGAGGGCGTCGAGCGCGTCCACGCCGTCGAGCGTACGCGCTCGCCGTTACGGCGATGTTAGCGCGATGTTGTTGAGAAGGCGGGGCGCCAGGCGCTCGCGGCGAGCAGCGCGGAGACGATGGCCCGCGTTGCCGGCGAACGATTCAACGTGTAAAAGTGAATTCCCGGAACGCCGGCATGCAGCAGTTCCAACGCCTGCATCGAGGCGAATGCGACGCCGAGATCTTCGACGGACTTCGTATCGTCTTTGCGCGCCTCCATCTCGACGCGCAGTTTCGGTGGAATCGTCGCACCGCACATCGCGACGAACCGCTGAATCTGACCGAAGTTCGTGATCGGCATCAACCCGGGCAGAATCGGCACGTCCACGCCCGACGCCTGAGCCTGGCGCGCGAACCGCAAGAACTGCTCGTTGTCGAAGAAGAGCTGCGAAACGAGGAAATCGGCGCCCGCCGCCGCCTTCGCCTTGAGGTGACGCAGATCGTCTTCCACGCTCGCCGCCTCGGGGTGCTTCTCCGGATAGCACGCCGCCCCGATGCAAAACGAATAGTTCCGCCGCAACATCGCGATCAACTCGTCGGCGTGCGCGAAGCCTCCCGGAGCCGGAACGAAGGGCGCGCCCGGCGGCGGGTCGCCCCGCAACGCCAGAACGTTTTCGATTCCGCTGCGCGCGAGGTCATCGAAGAGATCTCGCAGCGCGGAACGATCGGCGCCGACGCAGGTGACGTGCGCCACAACGGTGAGCCCGATCTCCTGCTGGATCTGCTTCGCGAGCGCGACGGTACGCGTCCGCGTCGATCCCCCGGCGCCGTAGGTGATGGAAACGAAGGCAGGCCGCAGCGGCGCGAGCGCGGCGATCGTCTCAAAGAGTTGCCGCGAGCCGGCGTCGTCCTTCGGCGGAAAGAACTCGAACGAAAAAAACGGGCGCTGTGTCGCCAGCGCGGTGCTGATTCTCACGTCAGCGGCAAGCGTTATCGAAAGCTGGCGGCGACGCCTCCGCAGAGCAATGCCCAGCCGTCCACCATGACGAAGAGCAGCAGCTTCACGGGCAGTGAAACGACGGGCGGGCTCAGCATCATCATGCCGAGGCCCATCAGCATCGAGGCGACGGCCAAGTCGATCGCCACGAAGGGCAGATAGAGCGCGAAGCCGATGGCGAACGCGCTGCGTAACTCGCCGACGACGAACGCGGGCGCGAGGACGCGCAGCGACACGCCGCGGTTCCCAGGGCGCTCGTGCGCGATGCGCTCGAACAGCGCGACGTCGCTGCGGCGCGTCTGGCGCGTCATGAAGCCGCGGAGGGGCACCAGCGCTCGCGCGAGCGCTTGCGACGCCGCGATTTTGCCGTGGGCATACGGCTCGACGGCATCGCGGCGGATTTGCTGCGCCGTCGGCGCCATGACCACGAGCGTCAACACGAGCGCCAGACCGGTCAAAACGGCGTTGGGCGGTAGCGCGGACGCGCCAATCGCAGATCGAACCAGCGAAAGGACGACGACGATGCGAACGAACGACGTGCACATGATCAGCACGAGGGGCACCAACGATAGCAGCGTCAGACCGAGGAGAACGTCCAGGGGAGTGGTCGCGTGACGATTGGCCGCGCCAAAGATTTCTTCAAACGGCATCGAGAGGATTAGGGACGGGCCAGTTCGGTGATACGCAGTCCGAAATTTTCCTCGACCGCGACGATCTCACCGCGCGCGATGGGCCGGTCGTTGACGAGCAGCGTCACGGGGCCATCAATGGAACGATCGAGCTCCACGACGGAACCC
>JAFAQW010000074.1 GCA_019245995.1 Vulcanimicrobiota bacterium
CCGTTGGGCCCAAACCCGTACGGGTTGCCGTTCACGGAGAATCCGAGAAACGTTCCGTCGGGACAGTTGGGAAGATTGCTCACGTTGTACGGAGGCTTCGTGGGTTTGCCGGGCGTGTAACTCGCGAGCAGCGATTTACCCAACGCGAGCGCGGTGCCGTACGGAAGATAGTCTTGATCGCCGTTGCCGGTCTTGTCGTCCCAATAGTCCGACCACACCGCGGAGGCCGTCAGGTGCGACGGCCGATCCGGATCGCCGAAAACGTACTGGAACTTTGCCAATGCACCGCGGTTCGCGACGCCGGTCCCGTACGGATAGACGCCCATATTGTAGACGGCTGAACCGCGCGGCGCCGCCTGATCGTACGCCGCACCGGGCTGGTAAAACGAGTCGTTTTGATATGGTCCATAGATGCCTTGCGTGCCGTACGCGACGGCGTAGCCGAAGTGCTGGCCGAGCATGCCCGTTCCGGTAATCGTCGTCGCCAGCTTCGAAAACGTGCCGTAACCTTGCGTGAGGCTCCACTGCGCGCGCGGCGTGGGATCGAGCGTCACCATGTTGGCGACGCCGCCGAGCGCGCTGTACGGCGAAAGACCGCTCAAACCCGAGCCATAGGTCACGACGATGTCGCGCAACGCGAACGTCGGCGACGACTCCCAGTTGTAGCCGAAGTTCTTACCGCGATTGAGGCCCGCGCCGATCGGATGGCCGTCTAGCAACGTGGTCGTCTCGAGGTTTCCGATCCCGCGAAAATCCAAGTACTGATCGTCGCCGGGCGACGGCGTGTCGCTGCCGCCCGTCGTTCCAACCGCGAGATTTACCTGAGGAAGCGTGCGTAAGACGTCGCCGGCGCGAAAGAAGCCCATGCTCTGTATCGCTTCGGCGCTCACCGACTGATAGATCACCGAGGAACGCTGCAGCGACTGCGACGCGCGCGTTGACGTGTGGCCGATCGTCAGCAGCCCGCTCGCCGCCGTGCGCTGCGGTGCCAGCGCCAGCGTTACGACCGGCGCTTGGAACGCGCTGACGGAAAAGCTGTCGGAAACGGCCGTCTGATAGCCTTGCCGGCCGATTCGCAAGTGGTACAGGCCGAGCACCAGGCGGTCCATCGCAAAGTGGCCGTTGCTGTCCGACGTGACCGACTGCGCCGTCGGCCCCACCGTTTCGATCGTGGCGCCGGCGATCGGCAAGCCGGTGGACTGATCCACGACGCGCCCCGATAGGCCCGACGTTATCGCGGACGCCACCTGCGCCGTCGCAGGTGCAGCGCTAAAGAGCCACAGACAGAGCGCCGCGGCAAAAAAAGAACGCACGATCACACTCCTTGAGGCACAGCTCGTGCCTTTTACGCTACGGTGCGAAAGTTATCGCGCGTTTAAGAACAGGCTAAGGCTGCAGAAACCTCGTTAATGAGTCGCCGATCCATTCTTACTTTGCCGTTGGACGATTGGCACACTGGTCAAGGAAATTGACCATGCGAACAAATCTTGCTAGGGTAAGGCGGTGAAGACGGAGCGAGGGGAACGCATCACGGTGACCCGCGCCGGCAAGCCGGTGGCGGAAACCGTTCCGAGTTCTAAATCCAAGCGACGATTCGGCATCGACGAGGGTAAGATTAAAATCTCCCCCGATTTCGATAGCTCGCTCCCGGCAGAGATTGCAAAGGCCTTCGGCACCGAGTGAGGGTCTTGCTCGATACGCACGCCTTCCTCTGGATCGCTAGCCAATGGAAACGCGTGCGCCTCCGTCGCGGCGGCTGCTGGAAGACCGATCTACTGCGCTATTCCTGTCGGCGGCGAGCATTTGGGAGATTGCCGTCAAGATGGGTCTTGGCCGACTGGAATTGCCGGCAGAGCCATCCATTTATGTCCCGCGGCGTATCGCCGATTTTGACATTTCGGTGCTTGACGTCACCATGGAGCACGCGTTAGCGGTATATGGTCTACCGCCACACCACGCCGACCCGTTCGACCGCATGATCATCGCCCAAGCGCGGCTCGAGAGAATGATTATCGCTACCGGAGATCGAGTGTTCCGTAAGTACGGGACAGATGTCGTTCCGCTGTAGGCGCGTTACTGTGGGGGCTCCCAGAGTTCGACGGCGTTGCCCTCGGGATCGTAAACGCGCGCGAAGCGCCCGGTCTCCGGCGTGTTCCACTCGGGATTCGTAATCGTCTCGATGCCCGCGGCGCGAAGGTTTTGCAACAGCCCGTCTAGGTCGTCGACGCGTAGGTTGATCATCCACTGTTTGTCGCCCGCAAAGTAATCGGTATCGTTGGGAAATGGCATGAAGACCGTTGGGCCCGACGCCTGATTCCAGAGTCCGTGCTCGTCCAGACCGATGCCGAAATTGGTCTTATACCAGTCCGATAACGCCTCCGGGTCTTTAGCGCGGAAAAAGATGCCCCCGATGCCGTTCACTCCCACGCAGCGTTGCTTTTAGCAGCCTTGCCGCGTTCCTTTGACTGGTCGGCGTGGCTGCCCAACGAACCTGTGAGGTGCGCAACGGCACGCAGCTGGCGCTAGCACGGACCGCGGTGTATCATCGGAAGACGGAGGCTGCAATGAAAAAGTTCGGAGGACTTCTAAGCGCTTTGGCACTGGTCGGGTGCGGATCCATGTCGCAAAGTCTGATGCCCTCGCCTGCTCAGGTGAGCAAGTTTCACATCACGGCGCAACCCGCGACCGCCGCCCTTTCGCACTTCGACGTCGTGGACGAAGCGAAGGTTCCGGTCTACACCGGCGCGCCGCCTCCGGCGGAATCGCACGAGATCGAGGAACGCCACGCGCCTCTCGCGGTGCCGCAGTCGCGGGTCGCCCCGCTTCCGCTTCACGCCTCCTCCGCGTTGCAGGCGCATGGCTTCAACGGCGTTTCGCAGCCGTATCGCTCCGGCGTTCTGCGTCCGGATATGGCAATCGCGAGTGGGCCCGCCGGAATTCTGCAGTCGGTCAACACGCAGGTTGCCTTCTACGACAGATCGGGCCAGATGAAGAAGGGCTGGCCGAAAGAGGCGGCTCAGGTCTTCGGGCTTCCCAAGTCGCATTTTATGGTCGATCCGCGCGCCGCCTACGACACGTGGGACAACCGCTACTGGCTCGCCTTTCTCGATCGCGATACGAAACACACATACTTCGTTGCGGTCAGCCAAACCGGCGATCCGAACGGGAAGTGGAACGTGTATGGGTTCGACGTCGCCGCGGGATCGCGACAGCTTCCGGATTTCACCATGTTTGGTTTCGACCGGACGACGGTCTCGCTCTCCTCACGCGTCGATACGGAGCGCTCTGGCAGCAACTTCGTGCTCAATAACGGGATTTGGGTCTTACCCAAACAGGCGCTCGAGTCGGGTCAGAAGACCACGGCGAAAGGCTTCCTGTACGTCTCGATCGACGGCACGCCGCTCGACACGATTCAGCCGGCAATCGTTCAAAAGGGATTCAGCGGTGAGTTGCCCGGTCAGATGTTCCTCAGCACGTACGGCTTCGATTTTCGTTGCACCACCGGCAAACCGCATCCGTGTACGGAGATGTTCGCCTTCCTAATCCAAAGCGGCCCGAGCGGACTGACATTGCAGTCTACGGCGATCGCGACGCCTCCATACACCTACACGCCGGCCGCATCGACCAAGGCGTGCAACTACTGCCTCGAAGCGGTGGGGCCGATGATTACGAACTCGCCCATCTTCTGGAACGGAAACCTCTACTTTGCGTACGGCCTCGGTGTGAACGCGCTAAAGACACTCGATCCGGCAGTGCGTTGGGGTGAGCTGACCCCGTCCTTCTCCGGAGGAGCGCTCAGCGGCGGAACGTTAGCGCAGAGCGGCACGATTAAGCTGCCCGGTGCTTTAGGCGCCTTCTTTCCGTCGTGGACGACCGACGCTACCGGGAATTTCTACGTCCTCTTCGACGCAAGCGGCCGTACGTTGAATCCCAGTATCTACGTTGCGGCTCGCCGGCCCAGCGATCCGGTCAACACGATGAGCGCCGAACGTCGGCTGATACGCGGCCGGGCGGCCCCGCAAAGCGACTATTCCTCCGGAAGTTATCGGTACACAGCGTATGGCGACTTCAGTGCAGCGTCTTTCGATCCCCAAACGGGCGTGTGGGTCGCCAGTCAGTACGGCAAGACCGTCGCGAAGTACGGCACGCTCGTAGCGAACGTGCGCCTTTGATCGAAATCACCGTCGGCCGACGTAGCCTATCCCGCAGCAACTCTGTGGTCAGATTCCGCTTCGCCGCGTAGGCCTAGAGGGCTGCAGCCGCTGCTCCACCTCAGCGGCTGCAAGACATTCCGGCTCTAGCCGGCCTTCATCGCTACGTCTTGGAAGGCGGATCCAGTGCGACCCCGCCAACAGAGCGAGGAGGTACCTCATTGATCGAATACTCGTACGTCCCGCCCGGATAGGTATAGACGTCTACGGCGTTGTTGGTTTGCTCGCTGACATACAGGTTCGTATTCGTGGCATCAACCGCCGCATACAAACAAAACGCCTGCGTCGTTATCGTATATTTTGGAGCGCCGTTGTAGGGTGGAGCATAGACGACAACGTTGTATTCGTTCGCAACGATGAGGTTGTTCTGGGCGTCCATTGCCAAGCCAAGGGGTCCCTTGAGGCCCGTCAGAGTGAGCGCCTTGCTCCCTCTGTTGTGGCCGTGAACGAACTCAACGATGGTCGAGCCGGAATTAAAGACGTCGCCAAAACTATCCACCGCAACGCCGAACCCGCTTCCCCCGTGTTGAGAATTATGAAGCGCACCCGTCGGCGTTGTAGCGCCTTTTTTAAAGACGTCAACGTTGCCTGTTTGGGCGTTTCCGACGTAGACGATGCCCTTCTTGTTGTTGAAGGCGACGGACGCGATGTCGTATGTGTCAACGAGCTGTGGGCCGGGTGCGCCGCAGTCCGGTCCGAACGTCGCGACGTCGTGCGTGGAGTTATAGTTGTATGGAACGTACAGAATGCGGTGCGCGTCAACGCCAATGCCGTTCACCCCGCCCGCCAGGGGCATCTTATTGGAGCAGCGCGGCGGAAGATCCTTAGGATCCGGAACCGTGAACTCGGGAACATAGCCCGTGCCAAACGTGCCGACGTAAAGGCCTCCTGGTTCCTTGTGGCGACGAGGCTTCAACGACTGTGTCCCCGGCTGGGCCAGCGTGCGCAGCTGCGTGAACGGCAAAGCGCCCGGCTGAGAAGCGCCGCCGGAACACGCCGCCAACAAGCCGGCCAAAACAACGAGTATGGGAAAGCGTGGCTTCATAAGGATATCGACCTCCTCTACCACTCATGGTACGAGCGGTGGTGTTACGGCGAGCCAGCTCCTGAGCGGATCCTGTTCCCACCGAAGGTAGCGACAACGTGAGGGGCGACAAAAGTATCTAATGGTGTCATTTTTTCCGTCGAGCACCGTAGGGATGGAGTTCCTCAGGGTGTCCTCTGAGGTAGTTGAGTAACTGACGGCGCATCTCTACGCCGCGTGTCCCCATTGATGGGCCTTTGAATGTGGGCGGGTCGTTCCTCGCATCGGTCGCGTCTTGTACCTTATTGTAGATCGTTCGGAAATGTCGTTTCGTCGTCGACAGCGATGCGCTCGTGGCCGCTGCAATCGACTCATCGGTGTGACCGTCCAGCGCAAGTCGTAGTAGATCTTGCTCCGCAGGGCTGAAGCCGAAGACGGGGCGCTCGAAAGTGCGGAAGAGAACGTTGGGGAAAACCGCCCCCGGCGCGCGAGCGTCCTCGCGTGTCGCCATCCAGACGCACGGCGCACGGTCCGCAGGGATGCCAGCGGCGCGAAGTTTTTCCGCGCTGTACTCTCCCACGCGGAATCCCCACCCGCGCCCCATTTCCTTTGCACCCTGCGCGAAGACTTCGTTCGTAAAACTCCGAAAGTTCAGGCCTTCGTGGTGCTTGCGAAACGACTCGTACGTCGCGTAGCGCAACTTGTCGCCTAAGGCGTCGTCTCCGGCCGCGAGGGCAAAAGCATAGTGCGTCACGACGATGTTCAAGCCACTCGCAGCGTTTGCCGCACTGATCTCGTCGAAGTCAAGAAACGGACGTAAGCCTCGATCCCAGTCCTCCGTCATACGGTAGGCGAGGGCAGGACATGTAAGATCGTGGTAACGTTGCGCGGTCTCGTCGGAGACAAAGACCGACACTCCGAAAAATAGCACCTCAGACGGCCGGCGTGAGTCAACCATCACGCCGGCTTCTCCCGCCTTCGAAGCGATGATATACGCCCACATCCTGCGCAGTGCGTCCAAGTGCGGCGCGTCGTACAAAAAGCGGTCGGGGGCTAATGCCAAGCACTGGTCCAAATCAGCCGCCACGGCATCGCGCATAATGAGGTCCAATCGCGCCCCCTTCGCGAGCTTTTGGAACTCGTTCCAGGGCCTGGAGGGCCCACCTGCTTTACTACCCGAGCGAGCGCATTCGAGGGGCTCGGGCCTAGCGCCGCAGCGCCGTCTCCCTTACGGCCGCTCCAAACTACAGCGATCGAAGCGCTAGTACTTGTTTCCGCTCGCGGTGGTATAAGCCGCGCCCTTCGTAATAGAAGTGATCGTAAACTTGAAGCTCCCCGCCAGGCTTGCGACGACGTCACCGACGCAGTAGTTACTGCCCTCGCATGCGATCGCGTAGCCATCCGCTGCGAAGTAGAGCGGATAGGAGTTGCCGACGGCGGTGCTGATGGTGCCCGTTGCGGTAGTGCCTTTTTTAGTGAGGCTTCCGTAGAGATAATACCCGAAGCTTCCGTTGACGCATCCGCCGCGAATTAAAAACTCGCTGCTGCCGGGCCCCGTTATGCTTGAACTATAGTCTTCCACGACGCCGGTCGAGTTTTGCGCGCTGTCGCAGGCAACGTTGGCAGTCTGGGGCGTGAGCTTCAGTTTCACGCCGATTGTCACGGGAGTGCCTTTCTTTAGCGAGCCCGATGAGATGTAAAGGGTATCCATCCAGGCGCTCGATACAATCCCTGACGTCGTGTTGATATTCTTTAGCGCTTTACTCTTTTCGTACGTTTCCGCATACATCACGTAGCTGTTGACCCCGAGCTTCTGGCTCGCAGTTATCTGGGCTTTCGTGTAGCCGATGCTCGCCGTGCCGTTATACAGCGTTGCCGTGCCCGACGCGTTGTCCGCGTACTTGCGCTTTCCCGCAACCTCACCCGTGCATTGGCTCGGGTTTTCCAGAATGCCGTCGCACCATTGGAAGCGCCACGTTTGGGAAGCCTTAGTACTGGGCGCTGCCGCGTAGTCGCCCAGACCGACACCAAATTGTTTAGCATCAAAAACTGCGGCCGTGGTTCCCGCAGCGGCCCCAGAAGTGCCGGCGCGCGGAACGCTTCCTGCTCCATCGCAAGCGGTAATCAGGCCAAGCAGCGCGACGGAGGCGAGGACGCGCGTGCTAAATCGGTCGCTGTTCATGACTTTCTCCTATAGTCGTTGATCTTTACTTCGAGTATGATGTCGGCGCTTGACTACCCGTTGCCGCTCTCGATGTAGGCACGCTCGCCGGTCTGCCGATTGTACTGAACCTCGACGAGTTTTGCCGTAGTCGGATCGATAAACCGTTCCGCTTCCCTCCTTGACTTCTGCGCCTCGCTATTTGCACGGGCCCTGCGCTTTGGTAAACGTTCCGTTGAAAGAATACTTTCCGCCGGTGCCGCTGGACTTCGTTCGATAGAACCACGAAAAGAAGGCCAGCTCCTGCGGATGGTACGTGAAGCCGCCGCGCCGCAGCGGGAAGCCGGTTGCGTCGAGCGGATCGCCGACCTCGAAATAGGTCGAACATCCGTAGACATACTGGCCGACGTGCCCCCACGCCGGCGACATGTTCGCATGCCCGTTTGGCAGCGGGAACGGATCGTTGAACACCTCCCCGAGCTCGTGCGTCGTCGCGTTGATATCGGCGATCTGGTCGTAGTAGCGAATCGACCCCGCATCGTTATACGCCGCCGACGCAAAGCTCTGCACGCCGCCGCCGCGTTTGAACGCCCCGTGGAATCCCACGATGCAGCAGTTCCCCTTCGGCCCGATCTCAAAGGTGTTGTAGGCCACCACGATGGCGATCGCCGTCGTGGGCGCGTGCTTCTTCACCAGCCGCCCCACCATCGCGGCGAAGTCGGCGATGGGGATCGTGCCGGTGCGATGGCCCGCCCCCGCGCAAACTCCCCGCGTCGTTTTAGAAGAGGCCGGCGCATTAACGTAAACGACGACGGGATCCGTCGCCGCTCGCAGCACCGTGTGATAGTTCGGCGCGCGTTTGACGCTCTTCCAGAACTCCGCGCGCTGAAACGCGTCGCCGAACTGCACGGTACCGATGTCGATCCCATTCGACGTCATCCGCGTCGGCGTGAAATTCGGGCCGCCGAGAAAGCGCTGCTCGACCGAAACGTCGTCGCCGCAGGCCGGCTCCGTCGGGCTCAGCAGCGTTCCGTCGGGATACCGGATCGCCACGAAGATCGCGACGTACGGAATGCTCGACCTTGCGTCGTCCGTGCCCGGCGCCTTCCCGACGATTCGGAACGCGTAGGTCTTCTGATCGAGCGGTGACCGAACGTGCCCCTCGAAATACGGAATCGTCTTACCCGCAGCGTGCGCGCGCCGCAGTTCCGCCGCACTCACGTCACCCAAAGGCAACACGAGATACTGCGGCACGCCCCCGCTGGCCGGCACGTCGCTGTTGCCCAGCGGCGCGATCGAAGGTGCAGGGCCGCCGCGAAACCCGCACCCCGCCAAAACGACAACTGCGGTGAGGACCACGCCGCAACGCGTAACGCTCGCCCCGCCTTTCACCATCACGTCCGTTCCGAATCGCAGCGTCGGAACCTGTCTGTGAACGGACCGACCGTTCCGGGGCGCGAATCCCTACTCATGATCGTAATGGGTCGGTGAATCGAGCGTTTCTAGGGCTCAGCTTCTCGGCGATATCGAGCACCGCGTTGTTCTTTGTATTGGCGTGCGGAAGAACGTGGGCCGGGCCCGTCGAGTTTTGCCCCGCGCGCTTGGATGGCTTTCACGCCTTTCATGGCCCAAACGACGGCCTGATCGCATTCTATGTCGCCGCGGAATCGGCGCGCACCGTCTCTGCCAACGTCATCGCGCAAGGAGAAAGTAGTTGGTACACATTCCAGGTTAAAGACGTGGCGCTCGTTCCCGATCTCGCGCACTTCCAAAGCTCCACGGTTCGGTTTGACCGCGTGCTCTATCACACGAAACCCTTATACGTGAAGATACCGCAGGGCGAACGCATCGTTCGATGGTGGATTTACGATGCCACGGCCACCGGAGACGCGAAGTTCGGTTGGGACAAACGCGGAGACGTTACGTGCTTCCCGCCGCCAGAAGGCAAGACGCAGATCCCTCCCTTGGCAGACGCTCCCAAAAGAGTCAACGCTTCAAATGATCTCGCGCAGCCGCCGGGCCCCGCTGACACGATCCTTGCCGTATCCACGATACCGCCGCCGCCCGATATCAGCGAGTGTACGGAACCGTTCGTTCCGGCAAGGGTCGTGCACGCGGTAGAGCCGCAGTGGCCGAGCAGCGTGCCGAGGCTCAGCGCAACGGTCGCCTCGGAGATCGAAGTTGCCATCAACGCAGATGGAAGCCTCGCGGGCGCGTGGGTGTACACGCCTTCGGGGTTCCCGGATCTGGACATAGCGGCCCTGAATGCAGCCGAGCTTTCGAAGTTTCACGGCGGCATCGCGTTGTGTAAGCCGGCGCCGGGCACTTATCTCTTCAGAGCGCTCTTCGAGGAGTAGCACAGCGTCCCGGTTCTGACCGAAACGCGTACCATGATGGATCGCGAGGGCTTCGGCAAAGTCAGCCTGAAGTCAAGTTTGTGCTGCGGATCGAGTTGTTCGGCCGCCCGCGGCTCACTGACGATGAACGCACCTTGGTGGTGGCGCCACGGCCTAAGGTATTGCCGCTGCTCGCGTATTTGATTCTCCAGCAAGGACGTAGCGTCGAGCGCCGTCATATTGCCGCGGATCTGTGGCCCGACGAGAGCGACGAGGATGCGCGCGCCAATTTGCGGCGCCACCTGCAGTACCTGCGCGCCTATCTGCCGCCCGGAGATTGGTTGACTATTACCAACGCGAGCGTCGCGTGGAATGGGCAAGCGAACGCGCAAACGTCGTCGTGGATCGACGTTGTGGAATTCCGCAAGCTTTCCGACAATCCACAAACCTACGCTGAAGCTGTCGCGATTTACAGCGGCGAATTGTGCGAACCGTTCGACGAACAATGGCTCGTTGAACCGCGGCGCGATTTGAGCGAGCGCTACGCCTCGATGCTGCTGGCATTAATCTATGGCGCTCGGGCCGTACGGAACTTCGGATCTGCAATATCGTACGCGCGGATACTACTCGGCCACGATCCGTTTCGTGAAGATGCCTTGCGCCAGCTGCTCGTGGCGCAGTACGAAGCTGGAGATCGCGCCGGAGCACTGCAAGAATATGAAGCCTTTACGCAACGGTTGGCCGATGAACTGCACGTACCGCCGATGTCGGAGACGACCGCCGTCTACGAAGCAATCCGCCAAGACATAGCACCGGCGGGCGCATCGCGGCCTTCGGCGGATGCCGCGCACCCGATGCCGACTGAACGACCGTTGATCGGCCGCGATTCAGAGATGGCGGCGTTGCGCGAGCGCTGGTCGCAAGCATCTGCCGGAAGCGGGAACTGTATCGTCGTCAGCGGCGAGGCGGGAATTGGCAAGACTCGCCTGCTACGCGAGTTGAGTGTTTTTTGTCAGTCGCAAGGCGGCCTTGCAGCTACGGGTGCTTGCAGCCGTTTCGAGCTTGTTCCATACGAACCGTGGTCGTCGGTCGTCGAAGCGCTACTCCCGCTCGCGCAGAAAACGCGGGTCGACACAGTCTGGCTGCAGGCCCTTGGGCCGTTGCTCGACCGTCGTTCCGTGTTGCCGCCCTTAGAAGCGCATCGGGAGCGTTTACGGTTGTACGAAGCGGTCGCCACGGTGCTCGACACGCTGAGCCGCCGGCGACCGATCTGCATCGCTATCGAAGATTTGCACTGGGCAGGGGCGGCGACGTTGGAGCTAACCGCTCACGTCATTCGCCGGCTCAAGCAAAGCCGTGCGACATTCGTTGTGACCTATCGCGACGACGAGCAGCTGCACCAAGAATTGCGCCTGCTGCTGCGTACTTTGAAGACAACCGCCGGCGTTCTCGAAATGCCGCTGCGGCCGTTAAGTGCCGAGGAACTTCGCCACCTGACCGGCCTGGACAACGTCGAGTCGCTGTTCGAACGCTCTGCCGGCAACCCGCTCTACGCCCTCGAGCTGGCCCGTCCCGAAAAAGAAGCCGTGGAAGGGACGTTCGCTGCAACGATTCGCGAACGCATCGGCCGATTGCCCGAAGACGGACACGTGCTCGCGGCGATGGCATCGGTCTGTGAGAGTCCGTTCGACGTCGAATTCCTGCAAGAAGCAACCGGTTGGAGCGCGAGCCGAGTGTCCGACACGCTCGACACGCTGACCGACGAACGAATCTTTTTGCATCGTACGTTCGCAGGGCGCGACGCGCTCGAATTTCGGCATCAGCTCGTGCGCGAAGCCATCTACGAATCGATCCCGAGTCAACGACGTACGCGTTACCATCGACGGGCCGCGCACGTCCTCGAACGAATCTACCCGGACGAGCGGCGCTTCCGTATTGCAGAGATCGCTCGGCAGTGGGACTTGGCCGGCGACGCCGTGCGAGCCTCGAGGGCCTGTCTGGAAACCGCCCGCGTCGCCATGTCGCTCTTTGCGTTTGAAGATGCGCGCCGCCCGCTGCGTCGCGTTCTGGAGCTAGAACGGCGCGCGCGGCCGCGTTTCGAGGCTCTGCTCGCGTTGGAGAAGGTGAACGCGATTGCCGGGCAGCGTACGGAGCAGCATCGTCTCTTGCTGCAAGCCACCCAGATCGAAGATGCCGCACCGCTCGAGCAGCGTTGCGAGCTGCTACGGCGCCGAATTGCCTTGGCGAACACGACGGGCGACCGTCTCGCAGAGGAGCGAATCACTGCAGAGCTTCGCTCGTTCGCCGAGCAGAACGCGTGGCCGCCGGCGCGCAGCTATGCGTTCGAAGCCGACGCCAAGCGCTTTCGTACGCTCGGGCGCTTCGAAGACGAGCGCCGCGCATTCGACGCGCTCACCAAAACCGACGGCACTCCGCAAAAATATCCCGAAGCCTACTTTGCTCATGCGGACGCGCTGATTTATCAAGGGCGCACGGGTGAGGCAGAACGTTTGCTCGATCGCCTGGTGCGCGATTTGGACTCAGACGATTACCGCTATGAAATTACGCGGCTCTTCATGGCGTTTTCCCGGGCCGCCCTGGCGAGGCAAGACTACGACGCCATGAAGCGGCACGCCGGTGCCGCGCTCGAACGGAGCGTTGGCATGGGAGATCGCGAAGGCGAGGCGCTGGCGCACCATAATATCGCCAACGGCCTCGTCTACGCGTTCGCCATCGACGACGTGCGCAAACATTACGAGCGCGCAAGCGAGTTATACGAAATGCTCGAACACCGCGTCGGTATGGCAAGCATCGCCGTCGATCGAGGCCTGTTCTGTACCGAACTGGGGCTGCTCGACGATGCGCGTGCATTTTTTGAGGCCGCGCTGAAGGATGCCGCCGACATCGCGTTTCGCTGGGTCGTCTGCGTGGCGCACGTTAATGCCTCGTATCGCGATCGGCTCGCCGGCGATCCTGCGGGCGCGCAGGCCCACGGCCTTGCGGCACTGGAGGAGGCGAAGGCGCTCGATTCCACGCAGTTGCGCACTGCGGCATTAGGCGTGCTGGGATGCGCGCGGCTGATGCTCGGCGACGCCGATCGCGCCATCGTCGATTTTCGCCAAGGCGTTGAGTTACGCCGGGGAATCGAACCGACGCCACGCTTGGGCGATAACCTCCGCGGCCTCGCAGAAGCGCTCGCCGCGGCCGGGCAACCCAGGGAGGCGCTCGAGGTTGCCCGAGAACTCTACGAGTTGCACGCGCAGCGTCCCGGCTTGGCTGCGCAGCCCGCAGATTGGCTCGTAACGCTCGCCCAGATTTTTTCGCAGACCGGGGACACGACGACGGCGGCCGCAGCATTGTCCGCAGCCGCGCATTCCGTTCGCGAACGGGCCGCGCGGATTGCCGACGAACGGGTCCGCACGGCCTTCTTGCAGCTGCCGTTCAACCGCTGCGCGTTAGAAGCGGTGACGCAGGCCTAGGGTTTGGCCTCGAAAATGAGGTTGAACGGCGTCTCCGTCGCGCGGCGGAACGTCGTGAAACCAGCCTCGTCGAAGATCGCGCGCATCCGCTTTTCTCCGGACTGCGCGCCGAGCGCGGCGCCGACTTCTTGCGCGAGCGAACCAGGCGTACAGAGCATGGTTGAGGCCGCGTAAAAAACGCGACCGACCGGATTCAGATTATCCTCCAACGAATCGTTGGCAAAGGGCTCGACCATCATAAACGTGCCGTCTTTTTTGAGCGCCGATCGAATGTGCATGGCGGCGCCGACCGGATCGCCCATATCGTGGATGCAGTCGAAACAGGCGATGAAATCGTAGTCACGTCCGGGAAATGCTTTCGCCGTTGCCACTTCAAACGTGACGCGATCCGCAACGCCCTGTTCGTTCGCCGCCCGGAGCGCGGCCTCAATCGAGCCTTGATGGTAGTCGAAGCCGACGAATCGCGATTTGGGAAATGCTTTGGCCATCGTTATGGTCGACGTTCCCAATCCGCAGCCCACATCGGCAACTCGCGCGCCGCGCCGGAGTTTTTCCTCCACGCCGTCCAACGCCGGGATCCATGCCGTGGTCAGGAAAACGTTGTAGCCGGGCCTGAAGAACCGCTCCGTCGCCGCAAAGAGACGAGCGTCGTGTTCGTGCCATCCAAAGCCCTTGCCGGTTTTAAAAGCTTCTGTGATATGCGGCTCATCGGTATAGAGTATTTGCGCGATTTGGTAGAGACCGCACAATAAAATCGGGCTGTCCTCGTCGGCGAGAATCGCACGGTGTTCGGGTGGTAACGCAAAGCGATGACTCATCGGATCGTAGGTCAGGTAGCCGCTCGCGGCCTGATTGGCAAGCCATTCGCGCACGTAGCGTTCGTGCGTGCCGGTCGCTGCGGCTAAATCAACCGACGTCATGGGCCCGCTTTCGGCGAGCTTTTTATAGAAGCCCAAGCGGTCGCCGAGGATCACGAGCGCACCGGTCAGTGCGGCGCCAACGTCGCCGATCATCCGGTTCAGGAAGGCGTGTTGTTGCTCTTCGTTGATGGCATTCGTTTGGACAATATCGGGACTGGGAGCCGTTGTAGTCATCAGAGACCTCCTTTTGCGCTAGCCTACTGGATGGAGCGTCCCAAGAGCGTCCCACGCCGCCCGAACCATCCCACAGGCGGTCTCCCCCGTGCAGTTGGAGTAGTGCTGGGTCAATAGACGAAAGGACGGCACGATAGCAATGAGGGGCGCTACGTTCTTCACCGTGTTGGCGGTCGTGACTGCAGGGTGCGCCGCGGCGCAGTTCTCGCCGTCGTACACGCAAAATACGGGTGCGCACGCACCCGCGATCGCGGCCGCTGCGCCGACGCTGCGCCGCTGCCTGGGCGGCGACTATTATTGCGGAACGGTGCGCGTCCCGCTCGATCCGGCGCGGCAGGTCAAAGGCAAAATCGGCATCGCGTTTGCGCTGCGGCCCCACAGCGACCAGCGGCAGAAGACGCAAGGAACGATCGTCGCCGTCGAAGGCGGCCCCGGTTATCCGTCGATCGGCTCGCGCTCGCTCTATCGCGCCCTCTACGCCCCGCTGCTGAAGACGCGCGACCTGATCATGGTGGACAACCGCGGAACGGGACGCTCGGAGGCGATTTACTGCGAAGCGTTGCAGCGCGCGCCGGTGATGCGCTTGCCGCAGGTCACCCAGTGCGGCGCTCAACTGGTGCGCCGCTCCGACCTGTACGGAACCGCGATCGGGACCGACGACCTCGCTGCGGTGCTCGACGCGCTTCACGTTGCGAAAGTGGATATTTACGGCGATTCCTACGGATCGTTCTTCGTGCAGGCCTTCGCCGGCCGCCATCCGCGCAAAGTGCGCACGATCGTGCTCGACGGCGCGTATCAAGTGGTCGGCGGAAGCGCGTGGTATCCCTCGACCGGACCGACGCTGCAAAGCGCGTTCGATCTGGCCTGCGAGCGTTCGCCGGTGTGCGCCGCGCTGCCCGGCTCCTCGATGGATCGCATCCGAGCGCTTTTAAAACAACTGCGCGACGAACCATCGACCGTAACGCCGTCCGGCCTCGCGTTCGTGATGGACACGGCAGGCCTCGATCCGATCGCGTACCGCGATCTCGACGCCGCGGCGCGCGCGTACGTCAACGAGCACGACCGCGTGCCGCTCGAGCGTCTCGTGGACGAAGCGTACTCGCAGGAAGAAGGCGCCGGCGGACGCGCGCGCTCCTACAGCCAAGGCCTCTTCGCCGCGGCGAGCTGTTCCGACAATCCGCAGGCGTACGACATGCGGCTCCCGCCGACGCAGCGCATGGCGCAGTGGCGTCGCGTGCTCGAGCGCAAACGCGACAAGGATCCGCGCCTCTACGCGCCGTTTACAATCGACGAATTCCTCGGCATGCCGATCGACTACTCGTACGTTCCCCTGTGCCTCACGTGGCCCGTGCCGTCGCGCGCGCATCCTCCCGGCCAACCCGTGCCGCCCGCCACGGAGTTCCCTAACGTGCCGGTCTTAGTGCTCAACGGCGATCTGGATACGATCACCACGCCGGCCGAAGGCGCGCACGCCGCGGAGCTATTTCCTCGCGCAACGCACGTGATCGTCGCGAACACGGGCCACGTCACGGCGCTCGGCGACTACTACGGCTGCGCGTCGTCAATCGTGCGCACGTTTACGGAATCGCAACGAGTGGACCGCGAGTGCGCCGCACGCGTGCCCGCGCTGCATCTCGTTCCGTCGTTCGCGCGAACGGTGAACGAGGTAACGCCGGCGACGCCGCTGCCCGGCAACGGCGCCACGCCGCGCGAGCTGCGTACGGCGGCCGCCGCGGCGCTCGCCGCCGCCGACGTCGTCACGCGGGCCTATCAGTTCGGTCTCGCCTCGGGTTCGGGTTTGCGCGGCGGCGCGTATTCGGCCACGGCGACGGGCACGACAACCAGCGCCACGCTGACGCAGGTGCGCTGGACGAACGATGTCGACGTCTCCGGCACGGCGCGGCTCGACGCGCGTACGGCCAACGTCTCCGCCGACGTCGCGCTGGGCGGCGCGGCCGGCGGCACGCTTCACGCGGCGTGGAAAATCGTCGGCAGCGCGGCGCAGGCGCAACTCACCGGCACGATCGACGGAAACGCTCTGCACGCGACGATGCCGGCGCCGTAGCCACAACGTGGTGCCGAAACTACAAGGCACGAGCAAGCAACCGTCGAACCGCCGTACGTAAGGAGAACATCACAATATGGTCGTCAGAATCGGCTCTTTATTGAGCGTCGGCTCGTTATCGTTGTGCGTCGTTGCAGCCGCCGCCGCGCCCGCACTCGCCGTGACGCCCACGATCGTCACGGTGCAGTCCGCACGCTGGCAGCCCGGCACCGGGGCTTTCAAAGGCCTGCAAGTCGCCACGATCGTCGGCGATCCGAAAGCGAGCGGCGAATACTATTCGTATCTAATTAAAATGCCCGACGGCGTCCGCGTTCCGCCGCACTTTCACGCTCAAACGGAAAACGTGAACGTGATCAGCGGAACGCTTTTGGTGGGCGTCGGCGATACGGTCAACGCGGCAAACATGATGCCGCTCGGCGCCGGCGCGATCGTCTCGATTCCCGCCGGCCTTCATCATTACGCCATGTCGAAAGGTCCCACGATCGTCGAGGTCAGCGGCGTTGGCCCCGACGTTCTCACGCCCGTCAGGCAGTAAGTGGCGTCCCGCGCGTTTCGGGTGCCCAGCGCAGCGCCACGATCCAACCGATGGCGCATAAGGCAATCGAGGCGACGACCACGCTGCGGACGCCGTAGCGATCCAACACGAGCGGCAGCGCAAAGGTACCGAGGGCGGCGCCGATCCGGCTCACGGCGGCCGCAAAGCCGGTCGCGCTCGCGCGGATCGCCGTCGGAAAGAGTTCGACGGGATACGTGAGCTCGAGTCCGGCCGCCGCCCCGATTCCGATCGCATAGGCGACGAACGCCACAATCACCAGCTGCGGGTTGCCGGCGAGCAGCAGCGCGAAGCTCGCCGTGCCAATCGCGAATCCCGCGATGCAGAGCGGCCGCCGGCCCCAGCGTTCCACCAACGGCAGCGAAACGATCGATCCGATCAAAAACGCCGCCGTGATCGCGAGGCTGCCCGCCGGCGAACGCTGATCGCTGAGGCCGAGCGCGCGCAAAACCACCGGTGCGAACGCGTAGATCGCAAAGAGCGGCACCACTTGCAGCAGCCACATCGCGGAGACGAACGCGAGCGCGCCGCGGTGCTCCCGGCTGAACATCGCGCGAAACGGCGTGCGTTTTAGCGCGCCGCTATCGCGCGACGCGATCCACAGCGGCGACTCCGGCGCGGTCGAACGCAGGAGCAAACCAATTGCGGCGAACAGTGCCGGGCTCGCCAATATCCAGCGCCAGCTTTGCGTGCCGATCGCCCCCAGCAGCGCGTATCCCAGCGCGTACGCGACGGCGGCGCCGAAAAACCACGCGACCTGCATGCTGTTGACGGCCGCGCCGCGATACCGGTTCCCAACCGACTCCCCGATGAGTGCGGCGGCGATCGGATAATCCGCGCCGATCGCGAGGCCCAGCACGAACCGCAGCGCCACGAGCTGCCAGAGCGCACCGCAAAACGCCTGGGCGACGCACGCCACGACGAACACGCACAGATCCGCGATCATCAGAATGCGCCGCCCGAAGCGATCGGTGTAGTGTCCGAAGATCGGCGCGCCGGCCAAGATGCCCACGAGCGTCGCGCCGCCCAGGGCGCCCGTGCCGAGCGCGTCGAGTTGAAAGTGCGGCGTCAGCGTCACGAGCGCGAGCCCGATCGAGCTGAGGATGTACCCGTCGCAGAAGAGACCGCAGTTGGCGTACAGCAGCAGCGCGCGCTGCTGCTTCATCCGCCGGAGCGCTTCTGCTGCGCGATCTCGTAATCCACGTGTCGGCGCAGCGTGTCGAGCGTCATCGAGCCGCTGTCGAGCACCCACGAATGAAATCGCCGAATGTCGAACGCGCCGCCCAACGTCTTGCGTGCGTGCGCGCGCAGGTCGAGCAGCGTCATCTCACCCGTCTTGTACGCGAGCGCCTGCCCTGGAATGTCGGTCGAATAGCGCAGCGACTCGCTCGCGATCTGCGCGTCGCTCAAGGTTAGATTCTCACGCATGAACGCCATGGCGCGCTCACGCGGCCACCTCATCGCGTTCATACCGGTATCCACCACGAGTCGCGTCGAGACCATGAGATCTTGCATCAGTCGTCCGGCCTTGTCGTAGGGCGTCTCGTACACGCCCATGTCCCAGCAGAGCTGCGAGGCGTACTCGCCCCAGCCTTCGAGGAAACCCGTTTCGCTGAAATCGTAGCGCCGCACGTTGGGGAGAGCCGCGTTTTCTTGCTGCAGCGCGATTTGGAAGTGATGTCCCGGAATGAGCTCGTGACAGATAAGCGCGCCGGCACCGAGCGCCGACGCCTTCTCCGGATGCCAAGCGTTGAAGCGATAGAGGCCCTTGGGACGCGCCGCCGTGGGCTGGTCGTAGTACCCGAACGTCTGGCTGGCTGCCAGCTCTTTTGCAACCGGCTCGACGCCGTACGGCGCCTTCGGGAAGCGCTCGAAAAACCGCGGCGCGGCCGCGGCGGCGCGCCGCACGTACACCTCCAAGCGTTCGCCGAACGCTTGCGGCGTTTTCACGAAGAAGCGCGGATCGCGCGCGAGAAACGCTTTGAACTGTGCGAGGCCGCCGTGAAAGCGAACCTCGCGACGAATGTTGTTCAGTTCGCCGTTGAGATCGGCGACCGCGTCGACCCCCATGTTGTGCAGCTTCTCGGGCGCGATCGTCAACGTCGTGTTCGCCGTCACGAGATAACGGTAGTACTCCGCGCCGCCGGGATACTGCCACAGGCCCACGCCGCTGGGCGCGCCGCCACGATACGCGCCGCCGAGATAGTCGGCCACCGAATGAAACGCCGGAACGATCTCCCTCGCAACGATCCTTTGCGCCGCGTTGCGCGCCGACGTCTGCTCGGCGGGCGCCAGAGTGTGCAGGCGTTCCGGCGCGGGAACGAGTGCGTCGGCCTGCGCCGGCTGCGCGTACCCGGCGAAGACGGCCTGCGCGGCGTCGGTCTCCACGTCTGGCAGAATGATGCCGCGCTCGTGCTGTGCCTGCGCGAAGTCGCGCAGCGCTCGAACAAAATCCGCGTATTGATGCAACAGCGTCTCATACCGCCGCGCGTCGGAGGCGTCTTCGAACTTGAAGCCGCCCAGCGTCGCGGCGATCGTCGCGATCTGCGATCCGCCGGCATACGGCGTCAGCTGCT